>JBBSFA010000023.1:0-11594 GCA_038239185.1 Elainellales cyanobacterium
GTGCAAATTCCAGTCTATTCCGCTAGAGATATGTTAAGAAAAAATAAGAGGTAGGTTCAGCCCTTATTTACCAGGAGCTTGGGGTTGTTCTGGATAAATGAGTCTGTGTTACTTAACTTTATATTTAGTTAACATCTCTTAGTATTTTACGGTTCGCTGTAAATGCCTGATGAGGCGATCGATCGGGGTGAATTTTTTCCTGTAGATAAAGATCCCCGGATTCTCGAAGAATCCGGGGATCTGGCGATCGGCAGTTTTTTATCTACCTACTTATCTGCCATGTTGTCCCGCATTTTGTCCGGCGTTTTGAATGTAAATTCGCACGACTTCTTCTGTTCCGGGGATCGGTTGGGGGGGACTCCACAGTGGGACTTCTATCCCGGCGCGGTGCAGGCGATACATGATCTGTAAGACATCTTCGGCAGTGCCGATCGCAATGAGTTGGACACGGGATTTGCCGCGCAGGGGAGATTGGGAGAAGACAGACAAGAGGGTATTGAGCTGCGAATTGTCGCCGCTCTGATCGGGATTGTGATAGGTCATGGGATTTCCTTGGTTTTTGGTTTCTGTTTGAGGAAAACCAAAAACTTAGCCACCCCGCGATATGGCATGACGCAGGGTGGCAGAAAGGGGTTATCATACCCCTCAGCCTCCAAGCTGCTGAACCAGCGATGGCGGTTAGCTACCCGTTGCTGCGGATAACGGCAGCGGGTAGTGTAGCTAAGTTTTGGTGGATTGTGCCGCTCACGGATGGCGTGAGTGAAAGGGGCACATAAGGAAGGGATAGTACAGGATTTCGATCGGCTAGTCAAGGGTCGAGTGTGGCAGCGGATGGGGGAGGGAGAGGGTGCGATCGCACTACAGCCAAATCCCGATTCTTTTCTAGGGATAGAAAATCCGCTCAAAGGGTTGGTTGCGATAACGTCGATAAATGTCGAAATCTTTGTCTAACGTGGCGATCGCAGCAACATTCAGGCGTTCAGAAATCACCACAAGCGATAAATCCGAGAAATCTGCTGGAAGATCGGCGTACTGGGCATTGAGTTCAGCAATTCGAGCAAAATCTTGAGGCGAGAGCGGTTCACATTCGTAGATGCTATTTGCCAAATGAGCTAAAAACTGGTTCTGCACCTGCCAATCAGATGCCAGTAACCACATCACTTCAGTGACACAACCTACCGTAGTGATCAATCGACTGCTACATCTGGCAAAGAACTCAACGACCCGATCGTGATAAGAGTCTGCTGAATCGTAAAAAGCCACCAACAAGCCTGTATCTATCAAAATCCTAGGATGGTAGGTCATGACTTCTGTCAATGGCTCTTTCGTGGCTCTGTTGTATCCGCGATGCGACGATCGCTCTGCGGGTGTCGCGATCGGATAGGTTGCCGACAGAGAGTAAGTGCTGAGGGAGTCCGCCCATGCGATCGAGGATGCTTGGCTCCGATCGCTGATTTTCCTCGCTGTTTGGGGTGAGATCTTTCTGGGATTGTCTACTTTTGGCAAACAGCAGGAAGTCTAGCACTTCTTCCACCAGTGCATCTGAGACTTGCCCAATCTCCTGAATGAGTTGTTCTCTAAAAGTCATACAGTTGTTTACCTCAATCCAAACTGCTCTCTCACGTTAACAGCCTTGAAGGGGCGATCGCACTACAGCCAAATCCTACTCTTCCAGGAGTGATTGAAAGCGATCGTCGTCTCGAATGGCATCAAAATCTGAATCTGTTTTTGCTAACTCACGATGCTCAGAATCCAGGGTAATGGCATGTTGCAGGGATTCGATTGCCAAATCAATCTTCTTTTGCAATCCGTAACAGCAGGCTTTGTTGTAGTAGGCATTTGCAAAGTCAGGCTTAATTTGTAGGGCTTTGTCATAGCTTTCGATCGCCTCTCCATAGCGCCCTAACTCATATAGTGCCAAGCCTCGGTTGTACCAGGCTGCGTGTAAGTCCGGTTTTACTGCTAGGGATTTGCCATAGCTAGCGATCGCCTCTTCCTTACGCCCTAACTCATATAGCGCAGTGCCTCGGTTATTCCAGGCTTCGTGATCGTCCGGCTTGACTGCCAGGGCTTTGTCATAGCTTTCAATCGCCTCTTCCTTGCGCCCTAATGCAGACAGCGCAGTGCCTCGGTTGTTCCAGGCTTCGTGGTAGTCCGGTTTTACTGCCAGGGCTTTGTCAAAGCTGACGATCGCCTCTTCATACCGACTCATTTTGTACAGTGCGTTGCCACATTCAAAGCACTCAGGAGCCACGGGATAGGTAGGATCTTGTTTTGCGATTTGAGCGAGTTGCTGCAAGATTGCAGAGACATAGCGCCCCACATCCACCGCGCCTGTTTTCTTTGCCTCAATTTGCCCATCTTGCGGCTTCAGGATTTGCTCTGTTTTCACCAAATAGTCCAGCACTCGGCGCAACTGCCATTTTTGCCGCCAGCGCTGCACCCCGCGCCCCGGCAGCAAGCGTTTCGTCGTGGCTTCTAGCATCAATGGCGTTAACCAAAGATTTAAGCTTCGCAACAGCTCCACCGCATCATAGGCATAAACAGCCAGCGGATAACGCTGCACCACCTTGTTATAGCGCTGCCGCCAAGTCTGATCTAACTTGGGCGAAAACTCCTGATTATTTACCGCTAAGCCACGACTGTTGGTACTGTCCAAATTCAGCGTGATATTCCGAAACGTGCCGTCATTTCGCCGCGCCATCTGCCCATACTCTGCGGCTTCTCACTTCATGCCTGCCGCTGCCACACAGTCTGTCAACAAACTAACAACGGCACTCTCGGATGGCTCCACCAGCGAGTAGCTATAAAACTGCTGCCAAAAGGATTTGTACTTCTCCCACTGGAGCTTCTCCCACGGCGAAGCTTCCCCTTCCTTGTCGGGTTCTCGCTCATCCCGCACCGTCGCAATCACCCGCACATAAGGCGATTTGCCCTGATTTTCAAAATAGCGCAACAGCCGAGGCAACCGTTCCTGCACTGGCTCCCGCAAGGGACGCGCCAACTCTTCCCCCGCCTTCGGATGCACCTCATGAGGATTGCCCGCATACATCCAGCGATTCAGATCGTCCAAAAAGAACAGCAGCCGATCGTCTGGTCTAATTTCGCTGGGAAACTCCTTCGGCACATCCAGCCATTCCCCCGCTTGGTCAGCCAGCTTCAGTACCGTCCAGCCTTCCTGATTTAGCACCTCTGCCAAATGAGCCGCTTCTCGCGTCTTGCCCAAACCCGATTTGCCCCGAATCAAGACCCAGTTCTTCTCTGTAAAGGCAATCTCTAGCGCTTGGCGGATGCTGCGATCGGGCTGGCGTTCTTGATACGGAATTTTGTAATCCGCCAAAGGGTTACGCTCATCGCCGCCCATAATTTGCTTCAGCAGGTCAGCGCTATGGGGTTTGATCACCTCAAACGGAAAGTCCCCAGCCGGGAATTGACGCATCCGCCTACCTTTGCGGCGGGATTCCAACCATTTCGTGATGCCTAAAATCCCGCCTGCGATCGTACCGATGATGGTAAGAAATTTAATGATTCCGTCAAGATTCGGCATCAATGAGGGAGTTCGAGGAAGATTATCCACAATTTTACTATGGAAAATTTGCGATCGCTAACCAGTTGGGCGATCGCTTCAAAGCCTCCCGCACCAAAGCCACCAAAGCAACACCAGTCTCCTGACCGTGCCATTCCCTCGTCGATCGGCAACCAAAACTCATCCGCGAGGGATATTTCCTCGATCGCGAGACTTTGCAACTCACTTACGAGTCTTTATCCCTCACTCACGAGCCTTTGAATCTCACCACCGAGACTTTACTCCTCGATCGCGAGACTTTATTTGTCTCCCACGAGTCTTTGAATCTCACTGATGAGAATTTGAACTACTCCCACGAGTCTTTAAATCTCATCAACGAGTCTCTAAACCTCGCTCATGAGACTTACAGCCCTTGCGCTTAGATAAGTATCGATTAAGCACTACTGGACTTTTGCCTGAAGCTCTGCCGTCCGAATCGACAACTGCTGTGTGCCATTGCCGCGCCGAATGTTGACCCGCAACGGCTGACCGACTTGGGTGCGATCGATTAAATTTTGCAGGCGATCGGCGGTCGTAATCTCCTGCCCGTTAATTTGAGTAATCACATCGCCGCGTCGAATGCCGCCTGTTGCGGCTGGCGAGTTAGGCACAACGCCGACCACCAATGCGCCGCTGACTTCTGGCAGGGTTACAGTGGCGTTGGGGTCGCTGTTATTTTGCTTTGCCAAGTCGGGCGTGAGGTTGGCAATCTGCACGCCTAAGTAAGGATGCGACACCTGTTCGCCCCGCACCAGTTGCGGCATGATCTCTTTAGCTTTGTTAATCGGGATCGCAAAGCCAATGCCCATCGCGTTTGCCCGAATTGCCGTGTTGATGCCGATCACTTCCCCTTGCTCATTCAGCAACGGTCCGCCAGAGTTGCCGGGATTGATCGCCGCATCGGTCTGAATGAAATCTAGCCGCTTGTCTGGAATTCCGGCTAAGGCGCTCGATCGATTCAGCGTGCTGACAATCCCTAATGTCACCGTATTATCCAAGCCCAGCGGATTGCCCACTGCGATCGCCCAATCTCCCACCTGCACCTGATCGGAATCTCCCAAGGGCGCGATCGTCTTCTCTGCCAGGTTGATTTTGACGACCGCCAGATCGGTCACAGCATCCGCCCCTAAGACTTTGCCCTCCACGCTGCGCCCGTCCTTCAAAGTCACCGTGACGCGATCGGCTTGATCTACCACATGGGCGTTGGTCAAAATCGTGCCCATTTGATCGACAATAAAGCCCGAACCTTGCCCTTCTAGCCGCTCCTCAAAAGGTGCGATCGGCATCTGTCCGTCTCCAAAAAAGCGACGGAAGAACGGATCGTTCAACATCGGGTCAGGACTGCGGGTGATAGTGCGCTCCGTGTTGATTCGCACGACCGCATCGCCCATGCGTTCGACGGCGGCGGACACAAAGCTAGTGCTGCGAGGGCTAGTGCTGCGAGGCGAGGTTGTTTGAGCCACTGTAGGATTAGGGGCGATCGCAGCAGATCCAGAAGCGGGCACTGCTGCCCAAACAGGAGCCTGAAAAGAAAGAACAGATGCCCCGAAAAGCATTGTCCCTAAAAGCATTGCCCCTAAAACAACTGCAAGGATGCGTGTGAAAATGCGCGTGATCATGGGTCGTCACTCTCGAAAAACGTGAATCGTTGCGGTGTCTGTCAGCGCACCACAACTTGGGATTGCCATCCTAATTTTAGGTAGAGCGAGGAATAGGCTGCCAAGGTCGGAAAGGTGCGGTTAGCCCTCCAAACGTTAACTCTCTAACTTAACTAGCGTTTCATTAATCTGATATCGGGCTGTCAAAAAATCTTTCTCAGATCAAAGGATAATAAAAAGCATCCCGACCTTTGCTTTTCTTGATCTAATTGACCTATGACTGTTGCAGCCCCTACCTTTACCTCTCGTTTAGTCAACGGCATCCTTGCCATCAAGCCGATCGCCAACCTCGCCAAGCATCAAGCGCGCACGATGATGATCAAGCGAGCCGAGTCGATCGGGGTGTATTGGCGGCAAGAAGTTGAGACCTTGCGATCGCGCAATAGCACTACCGACTTTTCGCCCACTTGGGAGGAAGAATTAGCGCAGATCCAAACCGCTGACTTGAGCTATCCCAACTACTACGTCACTTCGTTTCACGCCTACGAGCAGGGAAATTTGAGCTGGGAAGCGGCAATGGAAGTCGAATCGGCGGCTCATGCGGTTCATGCCCGCATCTTTCCGGAAGCAGGGGCTAAAGGCGATGCCATGCTGCGTCGGAGCTATCACGCTATCCTCCAGCAGCAGATCGCCCCGCCGCCTCAAAGCATCCTAGATCTCGGCTGCGGCGTGGGGATGAGTACTTTTGCGCTTCAGGAAATCTATCCCCAAGCGCAGATTACCGGACTTGATTTGTCTCCCTATTTTCTGGCGATCGCCCAATATCGCACCAACCCGTCCGCGCCGATCACCTGGCTGCACAGAGCGGCTGAAACAACAGCGCTACCAGATGCCTCGTTTGATTTAATCTCTGCCCATCTGGTCTTTCATGAACTGCCGCAGTCTGCCTCCAGAGCGATTCTCCAAGAGGCAAGACGGCTATTGCGTCCCGGCGGACATTTGGCAATCATGGACATGAATCCGCAGTCCGAAGTCTATGCCAAGCTGCCGCCCTATATTTTGACTTTGCTCAAAAGCACAGAACCCTATCTAGACGACTACTTTGGACTCGATCTCAAGCAAGCCATCTATGAGGCTGGATTCACTGAACCCAGCGTGACCTGCAACAGCATCCGCCATCGGACGGCGATCGCCCAGGTGCGCTAAGAAATATAAATTTATTGACACTCCCTAGCTTTGCGGCACGGGTTGCTTCAGGGCATAAGTTGCCGGATCGACTGGAGAAAGCTCGCCGTGGTTTAGCGTCCAGCAGCGATCGGCAACCGTAATCAGTTCACCCGGTTCGTGGGAGACGATCAGCAAACTCCACTCTTTTTTCAGGTCAGCCAGCACCGTCAGCAGTTGCTTTCGCATCGACCAATCTAGCCCTGCGGTCGGTTCATCGAGCAAGAGCAAAAAGGGCTGTCGGATCAACTGCACCGCCAAAGCCAATCGGCGCTGCTGTCCGCCGCTGAGCGATCGCGGTGAGGTATTCAACGCAATTTGATCTAGCCCCACGGATGCTAGGGCGCGATCGATCCTTTCTTTACCCAGCTCTGGATGTCCTAGCCGCAGTTCTTCCAAAATAGTATGACCACAGAAATGCCGTTCTGGAAACTGAAAGACCAGTCCACCGAGTTGCTGCAACTGATCGGGCGTTAGATCCTGATCCCGCCAAGCAATTTTGCCCGTTGTTTTTTGTGCCAGTCCTGCCAGGATTTCTAACAGCGTGCTTTTTCCCGAACCGCTAGGACCAATAATTAGCCCTAACTGCTGGGGTGCGAGTTCCAAGTTAATGGACTTGAGGATCGCAGTCGGCGTTGCGGCAGGATGATAGACCAAATCTTTGAGATAGAGCATTAACAGCGGTCAAGTGGATAGTGGTTATACGACTTTAGTCCCATCTTAATAAAAGCCACCCTGCTCAAGCCAAACTTCTTTCTTTCGACCAGTCTCTTGACTGCTATTCACGATAAGATGAGAGACAGCTTTACAAATCTTGAGCAAATCTCGAAAGAGTTTGGGTTCGCCTCGTCCATTCATCTCATCACAGCGCTCTATGGCTATTTTTCGTCAATATATTGCCCCGCTTATCGTCGTTCTCATCTTTCTGCTGTCGCTAGTTGCCGTCAGTGCGCGCATCTTTTTACCGCAAGATATGGCTGCACCTGCGCCGATCGAGGACTCTGACAAAACGGCACAGATTCGCGATCTGAATGCGGTGGCTCGACTGCCAGAAGTGTCGCTAGAAGCGCCCCTAGAAGCGCCCCTAGAAGCACACAGACCAGATTCCTCTAGACTAGACAGGCTCGTTAAAGGCTCACCCTTGCTGGACTCTGCTTTTGCACCCCAGTCGGCTCCACAGCTCTAAAGCATGGATTTTGCGACGCTGGGCTACCGACTGCGATCGGGTTCAGGACTGGATCGAGCGCTGTTGGTCAAATTCATGCGGCGAACCTATCAAGAGCTTCATCTGGATCAACCCTTCGCTCATCTTGCCCAAACGGTCGAGCAATACCTCTCTAAAGAGACTCCCCTCTGGTGGGTGGAGTCGATCGAACCCGCTGCAACGCCGATCGCCTGCCTCTGGCTGGGTAACGCCGTGAATCAGGTGAATGGGGATCGCCATGCCTATATTTTTTTGCTGTATGTCCAACCAGAGCATCGCCGCCGAGGGATTGGTTCAGCCTTAGTCAAAATTGCGGAAACCTGGGCGATCGAGCGCGGCGATCGACAGATTGGGCTACAGGTATTTGCCGATAATCAGCCTGCTCTTACCCTCTACAGAAAGTTAGGCTACCAAACTCAATCGCTCTTACTGCTAAAGCCGCTGGAGCAAGCGGATTGATCCTCAGCGAGCGGGCAATTTTGAGCAGGAAAAAGGCAGTGCCATCCGCTGTCACTGCCTCTTTCCTAAACTATCGGACTCAGTTCAGCCTATTATGCAAACAGGCTATACCAATTTAGAAGCCACCTGCCGCATTATTGCTTTAGTCGCCACCCTTGCTTCACCACCTGCCGAGCGCGGGCGATCACTAAGCAATCATCCGCAACATTTTCTGTCACCGTTGAGCCAGCGGCGATCGTCACATCAGAGCCAACCATGAGCGGTGCAACCAGAACGCTATTGGAACCTGTCTTTGTCCGATCGCCAATTACCGTCGGGTGTTTTGTGACTCCGTCATAGTTGGCGGTAACTGTGCCTGCGCCGATGTTGACACGAGTGCCTGCGGTCGTATCGCCTAAGTAAGACAGATGGGCGACATTGGTGCGATCGCCCAGCTTCGAGTTTTTAAGCTCCACGAAGTTCCCAATCCGGCAACCTTCCCCCAACTCGACATGCCCCCGCAGATGGGCATAGGGCCCAATGCGGCTGTCTGCCTGCACGCTGCTGTCCGTCACGACTGAGTAAAGCACCGTTGTGTTTGCGCCAATTTCGCTATTCTCAATCAGGCTACCTGGTCCAATCCGACTGCCTGTGGCGATCGCGGTCGTTCCGCGCAGGTGAGTCTGCGGCTCAATCACAACATCGGCCGCGATCTGCACCGTGTCATCGATCGTGACGCTGCTTGGATCAATAATTGTCACGCCTGCCCGCATCCAATCCGCTTTAATCCGGGTCTGGAGAATATCAGAGGCGGTGGCAAGCTGCTGGCGATCGTTGATGCCCAAAATCTCCTGGTAGTCTTCTACATCGACCGCCATCACAGGCGACAAAAAGCTGACCGTATCGGTCAGATAGTATTCCTGCTGATTGTTATTGGACTGGAGTTTGGGCAGCACTTCTGTGAGCGCAGACCACTTGAAGCAGTAAATTCCAGCATTGACCCGGCGATTTTGCCGTTGGGCAGCGGTGCAGTCCTTATCTTCTACAATCTGCGTCACGATATTTTGCCCATCGCAAAACACTCGCCCATAGCCTTTGGAGTCGTGCAGTTGCGCGGTCAAGAGGGTCGCGGCATTCTGGTTGTGTTGATGGGTTTTGAGCAGCAGCTCTAATGTCTGGGGACGTAGCAGCGGCACATCGCCATTCAGCACCAGCACATCGCCCTCAAATCCTTGCAGCGATGGGATGAGCTGCTGTACCGCATGACCTGTGCCTAGCTGTTCTGCTTGCTCCACGAATTCGACTTCTGGCAGGTGCGACAGCGATTGCCGTACCCGATCGCCTTCATAGCCCACAATAACTAACTGCCGCATCGGGTGCAGTCCTGCTGTGCAACCTAAGACGCGCTCTAACAGCGATCGCCCCCCCAGCTCATGCAACACCTTCGGTAGCTGAGATTTCATCCGCGTTCCCCGTCCCGCCGCCAGAATCGCTACTGCCAACATGCTTTAGTCCCCTACTCTTCCAAAAGAGTATAGCCGCAGATTTTGGGAAACGCACTCAGGTAAACCACTCTTTCTCAGGCGATCGAGGCATCCAGCTAGTGATTAGGGACACGTAAATTCTCAGAACTTTAAACCAAAATTTGCATCCTGCTAGAGAGCTATGCTACTGTAGTGAATTGTGCGGACGCATAGCTCAGTTGGTTAGAGCACTACGTTGACATCGTAGGGGTCACTGGTTCGAGTCCAGTTGTGTCCATTTGATTGTTGTGCAGTGACTAATTAAATGTGACTGGTGACAAATTAGTGTCATTGATGCCAATCTCTTGTCGTTGAGACAAATTGCTGTCGTTGACTTGGCAATGACAAATTAGTGTCGTCAGCCTAGATGTCAACGTAGTGTTCTCTTTCAACCCGCCTATAGTTTGATCCAAGTAATTACCGCTCAGTTTGTCCTCAAGCAGAGTTTAATGGTTGTAACATTGGGCGATCGAGTAAGCAACTTTTATTGCCTCTTCTTTCTGCTTACCCCAACTGGGATAGGTAATTGCGACAGACAAGCTGCTGGTCTGGTTGAATGCAGGCGTTGCTTTCAACCTACCCCAACTGGAATAGGTGATTGCGACGGAAGCGGCTTTCAATCCACATACAAGTACAGAGGCGGCTGAGATTAGCGGGTGTTCTCGGCGGCAGTTGCAATATTGGCGGGAGAGGGGCGTTATAGTTCCAACGGTCAATGCGACGGGGAAGGGGCGAAATGTCTATTACACCGTTCCTGATCTTTTAGCGCTGGCAGTCATGGAGTATCTACTCTCGATCGGGCTGAATTTTGAGATCTGCTGCAAGGCGCTAGAGACGTTGCGAGAGCAGGAGCCTTGGTTGTTTGCGGAATCGGTGATGCCCAGAGAAGTTAAACATTTGATGTTTTTGTCGGTTTGCTCAGAACAGAAGCAGTTGAGACTAGCGGAGTTTAATCAGCGGGCAGCCATTGCAGCGCTTTCTCAAGGTCAAGCCGTCGTTCCTTTTAGGAGCGAGCAAGTGCGAGAGCAATTTAATCAGAACCTAAAGAATTTCAGGCGATCGTTTTCTGCTTAGTCAAGGGGTATCTATATGGCTTGCAACAATGAGCTTTTTTCTAAAAGTAGTGCGGATCATTCTCCCTGTTAACGTTAAATGAAGCGGTAGTGTTTCAGAGTTGTTGCTGGATGGACTAGAGAGCTGAACAGGAAGGCTTTCTACAGAAATCAACAACACGTCTAGAACACGACCCAAAATTTAGGAGGAGTCTGCAAGCGTGAGGTCTGAATCAGAGAGCATGAAGTCAATCAAATGTTGCCAACTGTTGAAGAGGAAATACTTGGTGAGGCTGAGGATGTCTTGAAAGAAGCCTTTGCGAGTGCCCCGCTTGTGGCGAATCTGCTGATAAGGGCTATCGACCAGATGCAACACGGTGTGAAACAGGAATGCCAGAAGATTGAGAGTGAGCAGGAGGGCGGCTAAATGGTGTTGCCCGTGCCCAAAATTATGCTCTAGATGATAGCCCTTGGTTTTGAGGACATTGTGATTTTCATTTTCCGTTTTCCAGCGACTCCTGCCTGCGGCAACGACCTGGGGAACGGATTCATCGCTCAGCGGGTGGTTGGTGATAAAAGCATTGTGGTAGAGCACTTTGTCATCACTCTGGCGTGTCAGGGTGAGTTCGCACCAATTGACGAGTAAAGCAGGCTGAGCCTCGCGAATGGGAAGTTGATTGACATAGCGGTAACGGTAAATCTCGCGAGAGCGTTTGTTCCACTGTGGGAGTTCCAAGGTCTTGACTTCGCCTATCCCCTCTAGATAGTTCAACCAGTCATAAAGGGCGCTGTGGGAATCGGGCAGGCAGGTAAAGATAAAGCTCATCGCGCTCTCAATGCACTGCTGTATCATCGGTTGATGGCTATAGAGGTCGTCCTGGTTGACTGACAAAACTCAAGTTACAAAACTATAAGATCGGATAGTAAACTCACGCTCCAAGTGCTTTTGCGATTGCTTTTTCGAGGCAAAAGCAGGCTCCGGGTCACAAC
>JBBSFA010000024.1:0-11462 GCA_038239185.1 Elainellales cyanobacterium
ATTAAATAATTAAGTTTGTATTTAGATAACGAACAGCGGAGTGATAAGCTTCAAAACATACATAATTGTTAATATTTTGTTGGCCTCATTAGCCTAAATACAGTCTTAAGTCTAGATACAGTCTTGAGCCTAAATGCAGTCTTGACCGAAAAACTATTGAAAATTCAGCCGACACAGTTATAAAAGCTTAAGGAATAATTTTTAGCGATTCATGAGTTTCACTGCTTCCAAGCCCGATCATTTCTCTGTTTCCACCCCCATCTATTACGTCAACGATCTCCCTCATATTGGCAGCGCCTATACGACGATCGCCGCTGACGTAATAGCCCGGTTTCAGCGCCTTCAAGGCAAGTCGGTGCTGATGATCACGGGTACAGACGAGCATGGGCAAAAAATTCAACGGACGGCGGAAGCGCTAGGGCGATCGCCGCAAGCACACTGCGATGAAATTGCCGCTGCCTTTCTCAGCCTCTGGGAAAAAATGAACATTCAAACCGATCGATTCATTCGCACCACCTCAGAGCGGCATGTGGCGATCGTGCGGGAATTTTTTGGGCGCGTCTGGGACAAAGGCGATATCTACATTGGACAGCAGCAGGGCTGGTACTGCGTCGCCTGTGAAGAGTTTAAAGAAGAGCGAGAGCTATTGGCGGAACATCACTGTCCGCTGCATCCCAACAAAGAGGCAGAATGGCGGGATGAGCAAAATTATTTCTTCCGGCTTTCTAAATATCAGGAGCCGTTAGAACAGCTCTACGCCGCCAACCCTGACTTTATTCAGCCAGAAAGCCGCCGCAACGAAGTGCTGAGCTTTGTCAGTCGCGGACTGCAAGACTTTTCGATCTCCAGAATTAACGTGGAGTGGGGGATTCCGCTCCCCGTTGATCCGCAGCAAACGATCTACGTTTGGTTTGATGCGCTGCTCAACTATGTCACGGCTGCCGTGGCTTTAGATGCCGAGCCAACGCTAGAAAATGCCCTGGCTAATGCCTGGCCGATCGATCTGCATATTATCGGCAAAGATATCCTGCGCCTGCATGCGGTGTCCTGGCCTGCCATGCTGATGTCGGCAGAAATGCCGATCCCTGCCCGCCTGTTCGCGCATGGCTTTCTGACTAAAGATGGGCAGAAAATGAGCAAAAGTTTGGGCAACATCATTGATCCGGTGGATTTAGTGACGCGCTACGGCTCTGATGCGATTCGCTACTACTTCTTGAAAGAGATCGAATTTGGACGCGATGGGGACTTTAGCGAGACTCGTTTCGTCAATACTCTGAACGCCGATCTGGCGAACGATTTAGGCAACCTGTTGAACCGCACCTTGAAGCTGGCAGATAAAAACTGTCAGGGTTGCACTCCCAACGTGCAATCTGCCGAAATCCCGATCGACAATTTGATTCGATCGAAAGCAGAGTCTTTAGGCAAGCAGGTGACGCAAGCCTATGATGCTCTAGCCTTTAGCGTGGCTTGCGAGTCAGTGCTGGGACTGGTGCGAATCTGCAATCGCTATGTGGGTGAACAGGCTCCTTGGTCGCTCTATAAGCAGGAGAAAGGGGTTGAAGCCGATCGAGTGCTGTATACAGTGCTGGAGTCGGTGCGGTTGGCGGCTTATCTGTTGTCGCCGATCATTCCCTATCTGAGTACGGCAATCTACCAGCAGCTCGGCTTTTCGGTTGATTTCAACTCTCAAGAAAGTATTAAGACTTTGGAGTTCGCAAGTCATTCTAGCTGGGGTATCCTACCTGCAAAACAGCCCTTGGGAGAGGCGGTTCCGGTCTTCCAGCGTCTTGAGCTACCCACGCCACCTACCTAAAGCCCGATATTAATTCTAGGTTTGAGATTTCACTCTGACGGCTTGCTAAATTAAAGCGGCTAGAATGTAGCCAATCCCTCTATTACCGATCAAAACAGAGAAATAGGGAGCGATCGGGTAGAGATTCAGTGTTTTAACTTTCAATTCGCACCATTTAATTTATTTCATAACAAAAATCGAGGCATAAGAATGATGTTTAGTAATCAACAGCTAGAAGGTGATACCTTCTTTACGCCCGAACAGGTGTTGGAAAATCGCGGTCGGGTTGCCATCTTCATTGATGGTTCCAACTTGTTCTATGCGGCATTACAGCTTGGGATCGAAATTGACTACACCAAGCTGCTATGTCGGCTGACGGCAGGATCGCGGCTGCTGCGATCGTTCTTCTACACGGGAGTCGATCGCACCAATGAAAAGCAGCAGGGCTTTCTGCTCTGGATGAGGCGAAACGGCTATCGGGTGATCTCAAAAGATCTGGTGCAGTTGCCCGATGGTTCCAAAAAAGCCAATCTGGATGTCGAGATCGCGGTAGACATGATGGCTTTGGTGGGGTCTTACGACACGGCCGTGTTGGTCAGCGGCGATGGCGATTTGGCTTACGCGGTCGATGCCGTCAGCTATCGCGGGGTTCGCGTGGAGGTGGTGAGCCTGCGATCGATGACGAGCGACAGCTTGATCAACGTTGCCGATCGCTACATTGATCTCGATTTCATCAAAGAAGACATCCAGAAAACGCCGCGCCAGGGTTACACCTACCGACCGCTGTCTGGGATCAGCTTGATTGAAGAGCAAGCCGACTAACAATCGACTAAATCTGAGGCTGAAAAAGGGTGGGCACTGCCTACCCTTTTAGTTTGAGCGCGATCGGGGAAGGATTTGGCTACAAATACCGTCTAAGCTGTTACAGGAACCCGCTTGCCTAGAGTCGGAGGCTGGACAGGGCAAAAGTTTAGTCGGATAAAGCAGTTATGGCGCGGATCAAATTTGTAGTAATGCCGCTTTTGCTAGTGGCTTTGGCATCTGTTTCCGGCTGCCGGAACAACCAAGCTGCTAACCAGCTAGCAGAAGGCAGCGCAGCAGTCCAGCAGGTAGACACCAATCTCACGTTTAACAACATCACCCTGGAACAGCCGGATGAGCAAGGGCGAACGCTTTGGAAAGTCAAAGCCGAGCAGGCAACCTACAGCCCTGACAAAAAAGTTGCCAACGTTCGCAACCCCGACGGTGATGTGTACCAAGACGGCAAGCCAATCTATCACGTCCGGGCACAGCAAGGGGAAGTGGAGCAGAATGGCGATCGCATTTTCTTGCATGGTCAAGTCGTTGCGACAGATATCAAGAGCGGTGCGGTGCTGCGAGGCAATCAGCTCATTTGGCAACCCAAAACCGATACGCTGACGGTGCGGGGTGCGCTGCGCGGCACTCACCCTAAGCTCAAAGTGTCTGCCAACCAAGCCAAACTCCAAAATCGGCAGCGCCGCATGGAGTTGACGGGTCAGGTGATCGCGATCACGCAGCAAGCTCCACAGGCGCGGATGCAATCCGATCACATCATCTGGGAAATGGATAAGGAGCTAGTGACGAGCGATCGCCCGACTCAGGTGCAGCGGATTGAGGGAGATAAGGCGATCGATCAGGCTGAATCGAAACAAGCCGAAGCCAACCTTGCCAGCAAGGTGATTACGCTCAAGCAAGCTGCTGATCTGGTGCTCTCTGATCCGCCGCTAAAAGTAGACAGCAACCTGCTGGTCTGGGATTTGGTCAAAAAAACCTTAACCTCGCCTCAGCCCGTCACCATCCTGCACCGACAGCAGCAGATCACCGCGACCGCCGACCAAGGGCGGATGGATCTGGAACCCAAAATCGGGCATTTGACGGGCAATGTGAATGCGATCGATCCACAAAACCAATCGCATCTGATCGCCGATCGCCTCATTTGGAACATGCCAACCCAGCAGATGAATGCCGAAGGCAATATTTCCTACCGCCAAGCCGATCCGCCGGCGACACTGCAAGGAGATAGAGCCGTGGGCAGACTGGATAAAAAGACGATCGTGGTCAGCGGTGGTGCAGATGGCGGTGATGGGCGCGTTGTCACGGAAATTATCCCCGATACGCTGAAATAGGGAAATTTGCTGCAATGAAGAATTGATCGGGAAGAAGCCAGTCCCGACTCTTTAGCATAAAATGGAGCATATTGGGGCGGTTACCCGGCGATTATGCCTAGAGGTGCACCTATGCTTGTCATTATCCTAGACGATCAACTCCTTTCGACTCAGCAAGTTTGCCAAGCCTGTCTGATGGCAAATCAAAGCGGTCAACCGCGTTGGCAACAGGGAAAGTTGCACTGCGGTCGAGCCTTAAGCAAACATTCCAGCGATCAACCCGACCAGTACGAGTGTCAGATGGGGTTCCGGGTCGCCAATATCGAGTGAACTGGCGCGATCGGCGTAAGGATTTTTGCAGCACCTCCGACGCAGGCTGATTCAGGTTGCCAGTCAGGTTGCCAGTCAGGCAATTGCGCTATCCTAGTGCTTATTGATGCTTCCCAGAAGTTTATACCGGAGACTGCAAGAATGAATTGGCGCGGTACTACAACTCCCCTCGATCGCTCTTTTGCCTGCTTGCCCTACTTGCTGCCGCTGCTAGATGTCGTGATGCTGTTTTCAGCTCCGATTTTCACCCAGTTTCCGGTGCTACAACCCGTTGTACATGTTTTGGCACCGCTGATTGCGCTCTATACTGCCATTCCTTTCCTAGGGCTGATCATTTTCTTCGGTTTATTTATGCTCGTAGTTAGAAATGAGAACATTGCCCACTTTGTCCGATTCAATGCCATGCAGGCAATTCTGCTGGATCTGGTCGTCATTGTGTGTAGTCTCATTACATCCATGGTGCTGTCGCGCATTCTAGGAGCAGGGGGGCTGCTGCTCGATACTGTATCTAACGTGGTTTTCCTGGGAACGATCGCCGCGATCATTTATTCCGTAGCGCAGTCAATTCTAGGACGCTACGCCGAAATTCCTACCATTTCTGATGCTGTCCATATGCAGGTACGTTAAACATACCCTGCCGCTAGCTCTTGCTAGCTCTTGGGGTGTGGGCTTAAGATTGCTGTGGGTTGAGGGTCAGGCTTTAGGTCAACTTCTATTTGGTGCAGGTTTGGCTTCACGGCAACAGGATTTTCTAAGGAGCCAATCCCCTCAATTTCGATGCGAACGCGATCGCCCACCTGCATTGCGCCAATCCCTTCTGGCGTTCCGGTGAGGACAATATCTCCCGGCAGCAGGGTCATCACCTGGCTAATGTAAGCCACCAGCACTTCGGGTGAAAACACCATGTCGCTGATTGGCGCGGATTGCCTCGGCGTTTTTACATCGTTCAGAAAGGTTTGCAGCCGCGCCGCAGGGTTAAGATCCCGAACAATCCAGGGTCCCAAGGGGCAGAAGCTGTCGAATCCTTTGGCGCGAGTCCATTGCCCGTCTGATTTCTGCAAGTCTCGCGCCGTGACATCATTGGCGATCGTGTAGCCCCAGATTTTGGTGCGGGCTTGCTCAGGGGTGCAGTCGGCACAGCGTTCGCCAATCACTAGTGCCAGCTCGCCCTCATAGTCCACGCGCTGCGACTGAGGCGGGTAATGAATGGGAGATTCGGGGGCAATGACCGTTGTGGGCGGTTTGAGGAACAGGAGGGGCTGCTGTGGCACATCATTACCGAGTTCAGCCGCATGTTTCACATAGTTCCGCCCCACCGCAATGATTTTGGACGGCGCACAGGGAGCCATCAGATAGTAATCAGGGGGCGTTAATTCTTCGTCGGTTAGCTGTCCCGCTAGCCACGGGGGTGCATCCAGAACTTTAACTCGGCGATCGAGCTGAAGCAAGCCGTAGCAGAGCTTGCCAGTTGGGGTTTGCACTCGAACATAGCGTTGCGCCATAGTGTGAATTATCTCTATCCTGGTATATGATTGTAAATCCTTGCTTCTGTTTTAGGATCGGCTGGATCTTTGAGGCAGAAGCCATTTGTCCATAAGGGGAAAAAATGCCACAGTACGAAACCATGTATATTTTGCGTCCTGATCTAGGGGACGAGCAAACTGACCAAGCGATCGCTAAGTACCAGACTATTCTGCAAGAACAAGGCGCACAAGAGCTAGATACGCAGCACCGAGGCAAGCGTCGTCTTGCCTATGAGATTCAGCGGCATCGTGAAGGCATTTACGTCCAGATGAACTATTCTGCACCCGGAACGGCGGTTGCCGTGATGGAGCGAGCCATGCGCCTCAGCGACGAGGTGATCCGCTTCATGACGATCAAGCCGGAAGCCGTAGCGGCTGAAGCTTAAGTTGATTATCTTCCTATGCGAGGCTCCCAGGCAATTTGCCTGGGAGCCTCGCTGTTTTCAATCTCGCTAGCCGTCAAACACGATCGAGTGCCATGCCTTCTTCTGCTCTCCTGAATTGTCGATCATCACATGCTTGACGATCGTGTATTCTTCCAGAGCATAGTGCGACATATCCTTGCCCATGCCGCTTTGCTTGAAGCCGCCGTGAGGCATCTCGCTCACCATTGCCAGATGGTCGTTGACCCAAACTGCGCCAAACTCCAATGCCGCCGAAACCCGCATTGCTCTCGGCACATTCATTGTCCAGACGCTACTTGCTAGTCCGTAGGGCGTGTCGTTCGCCAGCTTCACGGCTTCGGCTTCATCGGAAAAGCGTAGGATCGCGACCACAGGTCCAAAGATTTCCTCTTGAACGCAGCTTGAGGCTTGGGATGGCTCCACCAAAATCGTGGGCGGATAGAAATAGCCTTCACCCGTTGGCATCACGCCGCCCGTGGCAATCTTAACGCCCTGCTGTCGGGCTTCTTCCACATAGCCATGCACCTTCAGCCGCTGGGTTTCGTTGGTCAGCGGTCCAATGTCGGTGGCTTCAGCAAACGGATCGCCTACTTTGAGGCTTTGCGTCAATTCTGTAAAGCGGCTGAGAAACTGGTCAAAGACTTCGTTTTGTACATAGAACCGAGTGGCAGCGGTGCAATCCTGCCCAGTGTTCATGAAGGCTGCTGGAATTGCTCCTCGCGCGGCGGCTTCAATGTCAGCATCGGCAAACACAATGAAGGGGGCTTTGCCGCCTAGCTCCAAAGTCAGCCGCTTGATGCAGGGGCTAGCTAGCTCAGCAACCCGCTTGCCGGTGCGGGTGCTGCCCGTAAAGCTGATCATGCGGATATCGGCATGGGTGCAAATTGCCTCGCCCACGGCTGCTCCGCCGGTGACGACGTTGATCAGTCCCGCAGGCAAACCGGACTCCAGGGCAATTTTTGCCAGCTCGATCGTCGTGATGGGCGTATTGGGAGCAGGTTTGATCACGACAGCGTTACCGGCTGCCAGCGCGGGAGCTAGCTTCCAAATTGCCATCATGAACGGATAGTTCCAGGGGGTGATGGCTCCGACCACGCCGATCGGCTCCCGACGAGTCAGGCTGGTATAACCGCCTACATATTCACCCGCTGCCACGCCTTCTTGCCGCCGCACGATCGAGGCAAAGTAGCGTAAGTTATCGATCGAGAAGGGAATATCTCCGCCTGCGCTGAGCTTCATCGGCTTTCCAGCATTTTGGCTTTCTAGCTTGGCGAGTTCGTCGCTGTGCGCTTCTAGCACATCGGCAAATTTGAGTAGCGCCAGACTGCGTTCGCCATAGGATAGCGCTGCCCACTTGGGTTGGGCAACCTTGGCAGATGCAACCGCGCGATCGACCTCTGCCGGGGTTCCTAAAGCGACCGTCGCAAAAACTTTGCCCGTTGCCGGATCAATCAGGTCTTCACTGCCTGTCGTGATCCACTCATCGCCAATCACCATCGGATAATGCGTCAGCTTGTCCATAAAAATCTCCTGCTCAACAGATCTCAAGCGCAGCCCTCAGCGGAATGGCTACATTTTAGCGCGATCGTCACTTTGGCTCTGCTCGATCGAATACTCTGGCAAGATCAAATTGACTGAACGCTACCTAACCGAATTGAGCCAGATTAGGTCGAACCTTTGCCCGAATTGCGATCGCAGTGATGTTGTCATGCCCATTGTGCTGGTTTGCCAGATCGATCAGTTGTTTCACGCCAAGCTCCAGGCTGTTTTGAAAACTTAGCAGCGGCTCTAAATTGGTCTGGCAGTAGATTTCGAGCAGATCATTGTCCGTCAAACCATCTGAGCAGAGCAGCAAGACAGCATCTTCAGTCAGTTCGACAAACTGGACATCCGGATTGACAAAATTCTCGTCTCTGGGTCCTAATGCCTGCGTGAGCTGGTAGGCATCTGGACGCGCATAGGCGATCGCGGGTTCGATGCCGCGCTGAATTTCCCGCTGTCCCACTTCGTGATCGACCGTCAGCCGCTCCAGACCGGATCGGCGGCTGAGGCGATAAAGGCGGCTGTCTCCCACATGGGCGATCGCCACTTCGGTATCTTGAACTAAGACTAAGACCAAGGTAGTGCCCATGCGCCCACTGCCCGATCGCGCATTTTCTTGATTGCGATCGTAAATGGCTTGGTTGGCTTGCAGAATCGCGGTACGGATACTTTCCTGGCTCGGCAACTTGTCTTGCCACTCTTTGTCAAAGTACTGCTGAAGCGTTTCTACCGCTAGCGCACTGGCAACTTCGCCGCCCGCATGTCCGCCCATGCCGTCGCAGAGAATGTAAAGCCCTTTTGCTTTCAGCGATCGCCCTTTTGAGCCTTCTAGCTTGCGAATCTCGGACTGGATGCTAAAGCTGTCTTCGTTGTGATCCCGTTGCCGCCCGATGTCTGTTGCACCTGTGTCTTCCAAACCGAGCAACTGCATCGGCAAAACAATGGTGGGCGAATCGTCATTGTCTAGAAATCTGTCCTCATCTGGCAGGCTGTCCTCATCTGGCAGGCTGTCCTCATCTGGCAGGCTGTCCTCATCTGGCAGGCTGTCTTCGTTGACTGGGGTTTCCAGATTCACGGGTGTTTCCAGCGCTGGAGGTTGAATATTTTCTAGATCATTCATATTGGCGGTAACCGAGGCAAGTACGATCGCTGGCTCAGCCTTTACGGCAGGCTGCGACTCTGTTAAATCACCAGCTAGCTGCGTGGTAGGCATCTGTGTCGTAGGCAGTCCCGATGTTAGCTCAACCGCGCCGTGAGCCGCTCTAAATAGGGTATCTCCATCCGCATCGTCCATGCTGAAAGGATTGAGCGATGCAGCAGCATTAGGCGGGAGTAGGAGGGGTTCCAGTTTTGGCTGCAAGGTGGCAGCGATTTCCTCAATCCGCGATCGCAGTTCTATCAAAGAGGGGACTGCGCCACTTTCCAAATCGCAATACAGCCGCGCCAGATCGCCCCACTGAGTCCGCTGAGACTGCTGAAACAAAGTTTGCCAAAGCTGCCCTAGGTCTTTGAGCTGGGGGGGATGCTGCGAATCATCGAAATAGAACCGCTGTAGAGCTAGTAAGGAATCTTCATCGACTCGCAGATTGGGCAGCACCAACAGGCTACGGCAGCAACGCTGAGGCTGTAAAACTGCCCAGAGTTCAGTCATCTCGTGCAGCCAGTGCAAAATTTGCAGCGGCAAGATTTGTTCATCTCGCCAAAAATCTAGCAGCAAGGGCAGTTGAGTCCGGTCTTCTAGCAGCACAATCTCAACGCCATCTTGCTGCCAAGCATCGTGAATTTGCGGCAGCGGCAGCGAGGGATGCTGTGCTTGCAGCTCCAAGTAGGATTGAGCCGTGGCGGGAATCTCTACGGCAGCATCGGGATGATCTTGGAGCGCTTCTAAGAGCGAAGGCTGAAGGGGATAGCGATCGAGCACCTGAACTTCGATTTCTGGCGGCAGGGGGGGGTCCGCCTTCAACGCTTGGCTCAGGTCACCTAGAGAACCGAGGAGCTGATAACGCTGTTGGGCATCTAAATACTTGCCGATCGGCTCAGCGCCGCTGGGAAAGCTATTAGGAAAGTCAGCGGGAAACCCTTGAGGGGCAGGGGTGAGAATAGCCTTCCAGACTGTTCCAGTTGCAGTATGGCAGTAAGGGCAGAACTCCGCGTCAAAGGGAACTGTTTTGCCACAGGCGGGGCAAGTGGTTTCAGTCAACGACTCCCCACATTTTTGGCAAAACCGATGGGTGTCTGGATTTTCAAACTGACAATGAGGACAAACCAGCATTGAGAGATTTCCTCAACTCCCGCTAAATGGGCTTACGCTAAATGGGCTTACGCTAAATGGGCTTAAAATTTAGACAGGCTTAAAAACGGTGAATTTTAAGGTGATGGCTTGAAACTGAGTAGCAACGTAAAATCTTCAGCGACGTAATATTTCAGGATCAGACTCCCGTCAAAACTCAATTATTGCTTAGGTTACCCGATGAAACCATAGCTAGATCGGGTGTAGCCCCCCTCAGAGTACCCGAAATCAAAAAGCTAGCTCAAAATATAATCAAGCATCAATCAAGCCTAGCTCAACGTTGATTCAAACAGCGCAAATTAGATTCATCTATGAGTAGCGATCGCCCTACCCTCAATCCAACTCCGCGTGCAGGGTATACGCTGCCTGTGTTTGCCTGTGCCGCCGCGATCGCGGCACTCCGCCATTTGCATCAAGATTTTAAAGATCCTAAAGTCAGCGTTGAGCTGCTAGAACCGGCTGAAACGGTGGAGATCGCGATCGAGCAGGTTGCCTGTCTGGATGCAGCCTCCGCGATCGCCATCACTCGCAGCGATCCGGGCGATAACCTGGACTTGACCCGCCACACGCCAATATGGGCAAGAGTTGAACTCAATCCACTGGGACAAACAGAAGCGATCGTGCTCCAGGGCGGCGAAGGTCTGGGAAAACAGGCAGATCAGCAGCCGGCGATTTATGCCTATGCTCATCGGCTATTTCAAGCAAACCTGAAGCGCTGGCTGCGATCGAGCGAATCTATTCGGGTGACGATTATTCTGCCGGAGGGGCGGGCTTTGGCGGAACGCACCTCTAACGCTGCCTTTGGCGTGGTAGAAGGGCTGTCGCTACTAGGAACCTCTGGAATTGCCCAGCCGCTGAGCGCTCCAGGACAGCTAGAGATCTTTCGGCAAGCTTTGCAGCAAAAGGTCAGCACTCAGCAAGCGGCGACTGGACGATCGGCACTCGTGTTTTGCATTGGGGAAAACGGGCTAGATCTGGCTCAATCTCTGGGCGTAAAGCCCGATCGCCTGCTGAAAACGGCAAATTGGCTGGGTTCGCTGCTGGTAGAAGCCGGAATACAGGGCGTTGAGTCGGTGCTGCTGTTTGGCTATCACGGCAAATTGATCAAGCTGGCAGGCGGGATTTTTCATACGCACCACCACGTTGCCGATGCTCGGCAGGAAATTTTGGCGGCGCATTGTGCCAATTTGGGACTGCCCACGGCTGAGGTGCAGGCAGTGTTCAGTAGCGCCACCGCTGAGGCAGCCCTGCACTATCTCCGATCGCTGGATGCCAGCACGGGCAGTACTTGGGTAGAGCAGGTCTATCAGGCAATGGTGGCGCAGATCGATCGCCGCGCTCAGGCATACATTAAAATCCACAGCGATCGATCGATTGCCGTTGGCTCGATTTTGTTTGACCGCGATCGGCAAATTCTCGTTCGCAGCCAAACTGGGGCTTCAATTTTTTCCCAGG
>JBBSFA010000025.1:0-11449 GCA_038239185.1 Elainellales cyanobacterium
CAGGTGAGCACAAATCCGATCGCTTTTTTCACGCCACAGGTCAGGTGGCATGGCTTGGCGGGCTTGCAGGAGCGATCGGCGGAGGGTAGATTTAGCGGTTGAGTTCAAAACAAATAGGTAGATCTTACGGTTGAATACTTGGAGTCTAGGTAAATACTCTAGGGTCTAGGCAGTTGATCTATGCTGGTGAAAATTGCTGTAATGTTGACCGAGTACGATCGAATCAGGTGTTGCAATGACTTTGAAATCTGGCGATGTCGCTCCCGACTTTAGCCTGCCCGATGCAGAAGGGAACTTAGTGAAGCTCTCTGACTTGCGTGGCAAGCGTGTCGTGCTTTATTTTTATCCGCGCGATAATACACCGGGCTGTACCAAAGAAGCCTGTGGCTTTCGCGATGTTCACTCCCACTATCAAGCCAGCGATATAGTGGTATTGGGGGTAAGTACTGATGATGCCAAGTCCCATACGAAATTTATCACTAAGTTTGATCTGCCGTTTCCGCTGCTGTCTGATGAAGGCGGCAAAGTTGCAGAAGCTTACGAGAGCTATGGGCTGAAAAAGTTTATGGGGAAGGAATATGTGGGAGTCAGCCGCAATACCGTGGTGATTGACCCAGAGGGCAAAATCGAGAAAATCTATCTAAAGGTAAAACCTGAGAATCACGCGGCTGATATTCTGGCGGATTTGGGTGTTTCTGTGAACCGTTAGGCTTTTATTTGAGAATTGTTGATAAAATTTCTGACTCAGCCTGGTTTTGCGTGAGTAAGGTCAGACATACTGGCTTTAGTCATGCCTTGCTTTAGATATAAACTGTCTACGGGCAGCGCGATCGCAGGGCAGATTTGCATCTGATGAAGAATTGAATACGTAATCATTTGCTCATGGCTTCTCATTTATGCGTCAGTTGAAGCGTTATGTGCAAGCAGCGTTAGGGCTGCTGATCCGTCACCCCGTTACGGGGACAAGCATTGTTCCTGTTTTACCCGATGGTCGGATCGTCCTGATTCAGCGCCGAGACAATGGCAAGTGGAGTCTACCCGGCGGCATGGTGGATTGGGGCGAAGATATTCCAGCTTCGGTGCGCCGCGAGCTAGGCGAAGAAACAGGGTTAGATTTGATTAAAATCAATCGACTCGTCGGCGTGTATTCTGACCCCGATCGCGATCCCCGATTTCATTCGATCTGCGTCGTGGTGGAGGCTGAAGTCGAGGGCGATCTGAAGGCTCAAGATACGCTAGAGGTGATGGATGTGAAAGCATTCTTACCCGCCGAGATTCCCGACGGCTTGTCTCATGACATCGATCGCCAGCTCCAGGATTATTTCAAAGGCGCAACCACGGTTGCTTAAGCCGCAGAAATTAGCCTAGTCGTCCTCTAGACCCAATAGCTTCTCATCGATTTGTTGCAGGCGTTTTTCTGCCACAATATCCGCGACGATTTTTTTGCGGACGGCATCGGTGAGGGCAAATTTTTCGGCAAGCAAGAGCTGACGGCGCACCGCATCCAAACCAGAAGGGTCAACCGGATTTTTTGATTCACTGACGCGCTGGTTATAAAGGTTGCGTAGAGATCGTTCGGCTTTGGCAATCTGCACCTGGTAGATCGATCGCAGTTCCTCAAACACGGCTTTGGGCAAAACGCCAGTATTGAACATGCCATCCAGTTCCTCTTGGGCAGCTTTGGCGGTGATCAATTGTGCCCTCATCTCATCGGTTTGCTGCTTCACCGCAGACAGAGAGGACAACTGGAGCCGTTTGACAATCCAGGGCAGGCTCAGCCCTTGCAGCACCAGCGATACCAGGACAGTGCCAAAGACGATCGCAATTAGATACGCACGATTCGGCAGGCTAGTCGGCAAGCTGAGCGCCAAAGCCATTGACAGAGAGCCTTTGATGTTGCCCAGAAACAGAACATGCTGCCAGCGCGTGGAGATGGGGCGATCGATCCAGTTGACGAGCGCTAGCAGCGGATAAACGCCGAGGACACGCCCTAACTGATACGCCAAAACCGCAATCACGACCGCAGGCAAAATCTGCCAGAGGGCAGGCAAACTGACCTCAACGCCAATCAGCAGGAAAATGAAGGTGTTGACTCCAAATCCCGCATAGTCCCAAAAGCTGTACAACGTGACCCGATTGGAAGCCGACACCCGACGCGACAACCCGACATTGCCCACGAGCAATCCTGCCACGACCACCGCGACTACGCCAGACACCCCAAAAAAATGACCGACCTGCTGGGTTCCCAATGCCACCGCTACAGTGAGCAGAATGCCGCTAAAGCTATCGTCCGATCGCGTCAGCAGTCCGGCACTGAGATAGCCGATCGCCACTCCCACCAAGCTGCCGCCCACAATCACGATGACCAGCGTTTGCAGACTTTCTGTCCAGGTAACCGAACCCACTTCATGCACTCGCAGCACCAGGTTAAAGATGACGAGCGCTACGCCATCGTTGAGCAGGCTTTCCCCTTCGACGATCGTAGTCAGGCGCGGCGGAACCGCAACTTCTTTGAAAACCGCGATCACAGAAACCGTGTCGGTGATTGCCAGGATTGTGCCTAGCAGTAAGGCAGAAATCCAGTCGAGATGGAGGGCAAATTTGAGTCCGGCGGCGGTGACTCCGGCTGAGACGACTACGCCGGGCCCTGCCAGCATGGCGATCGGCTTGATCGTGCTGCGAAGGCGGCTGATATCCGTGTTGATGGCGGCTTCAAACAGCAGAATTGGCAAGAACAAGTTGAGAATCAGCGAGGAGTTTAAGCCCGTGTGACCGGGCAGAAATTCAGCGATCGCCAGTCCTGCCAGCACCAGCCCCGTCATGTAAGGTATCCGAAAGCGCCGCGAAAGCAGTGCGACTGAGGTTGCCACCATCAGCAGAATGATTAAGTCGGGTACGAGGGAGGCGATTTTGTTCCCTTCGGTGGCAAGATCAGCAGAAGTTGAAACCAGCAGAAAAGGGAGCATTGGTGGAGATGCAGTCATAGAGGAGAATAGCGGCGACAGCGATCGAGGAAACGAGCAGGAATTTCAGGTGTAGCTCCCCAATGCAGATGGACATAGGAGGCGTGTAGGTGCGGCAATTGCCAGCCTTCAGTGTTGGAGCTTAGATTCTGAGCATCATAGCCCTGAAGTTGATAGAGCGGCTGTACGGGGGATTGCACTAATGTCGATCGATGGAATTCGTGCCCCCAAACGATCGCTGCTTCAGGCAATACCGGACTGTCTTGCAGCACTGTAGCGCGCCGATAACCCAAGGTGAGCTGCTTGCCCATCTGGGCAGTCGTCGGCAGAACGCCCACCATTTCCCAAGCCCGCTGGTCGAAATCGACAATCCGCTCAGCCAAATACATTAGACCGCCACATTCGGCATAAGTGGGCATTCCCGCCTGAATTGCCGATCGCACCGCGCTACGAGCCGCATGATTATCAGCAAGCGCCTCGGCAAAGACTTCCGGGAAACCGCCGCCGAAGTAAAGTCCCTGCACGCCTTTCGGGAGACTGGTATCCGCGATCGGACTCCAGAACACTAGCTCTGCGCCAAGCTGCTCCAGCAATTCTAAATTATCCGCGTAGTAAAAACTGAATGCCTGATCTTGGGCGACGGCAATCCGGATCGGCTGGGAGATTTGCGGCGATCGCGGTGGTGCAGCGATCGGGACAGGGTGAGCCAGCAGCGGCATCAGTGCTGACCAATCGAAGCAGGTTTCGCCAAGCTGGGCAAGCCGATCGATCACCTGCTGGAGCTGGGCAAGTTCAGCCGTAGGGATCAGCCCCAAATGGCGATCGGGAATGGTGATATCGTCTTGGCGGCGCAAAACGCCCAGAATCGGCAGACGAAGCGGGGCAAGTGCGGCTTTCAACAGGTCGAGGTGGCGATCGCTGCCGACCCGATTCAGCACCACTCCGGCAAACTGGAGGCGCGGGTCAAATGTTCTGTAGCCGTAGGCGATCGCGGCAACGGAGCGAGAGAGACGACTGCAATCCAGCACCAGCAGAATCGGCAGTTCCAGCAACCGCGCAATGTGAGCCGTGCTTGCCCAGTCGTCTACGCCTGTTGCGCCATCAAATAGCCCCATTACTCCCTCGACTAGGGCATAGTCTGCGGTCTGACTATGCTGAGCAAAGCAGGTCTGCACGTAGGCTTCTGAAGTTAAGACCGGATCAAGATTGCGGCAGACGCGCTGAGTCACGAACTGGTGAAACATTGGGTCGATGTAGTCAGGTCCTACTTTGAAGGATTGAACCTGGAGCGATCGCTGTCGGAGTGCTGCCAGTAGTGCCAGCGTCACGGTGGTTTTGCCAACGCCGCTGCGTTCTCCGGCAAGAATGAGAGCCATAGGGAAAAAGTAAAGGTAGGCTAAGCGATCGAGTTCGATGCAGAATCAATTGTAAAGGGTGAGGTTTATTCGCGGGGTAGTATGGTCGATCTGGTTTCTGGAGAGGAGCTTTGGCTTTGGCGGCGGCAGGCTCAGCAGCAGGCGATCGCACAGGACATTCCTGCGGCAGAGCTAGATTGGCTGTTGCAGGAGATGATTGGCTTGGATCGGCTGAGCTTGCGATTGGAGCTGTTTAAAGAGCAGCCGCAGATTTTGCTGCGGCTCCCGTTTGCCGAACTGATGCAGCTTTGGGAGCAGCGGGTTGCAACCAGAGTGCCCGTGCAGTATCTCGCAGGCGCGACCACCTGGCGAAATTTTGTGCTGCGGGTTTCTCCGGCAGTTTTAATTCCTCGACCGGAAACGGAGGAAATCATCGACTTAGCGAAAGACTTAGCGAAAGACTTAGCAAAACAGTTGGCAGCCTTTCAAAGTGGACACTGGGCAGACTTAGGCACAGGCAGCGGCGCGATCGCCCTGGGTTTGGCGGATGCGTTTCCAGAGGCGGTTGTTCATGCGATCGATCGCAGCAGCGAGGCATTGGCGATCGCCCAGCAAAATGCTGAGCAGCTAGGGCTATCGCGCATCCGGTTTTATCAGGGCGATTGGTTTGAGCCGATCGCCTCACTGCAAGGCAATCTCAGCGGCATGGTGTCGAATCCACCCTATATTCCCAGCCGCTTAATCGCAGAGCTTCAGCCCGAAGTCAGCCGCCATGAGCCGCACTTAGCGCTGGATGGCGGCGCAGATGGATTGGACTGCATTCGGCAGTTAGTCAGCGCTGCGCCGTTATATCTTAAATCTGGCGGCATTTGGCTAGTTGAACTGATGCAGGGACAAGCCGATACCGTGGCACAGCTTTTGGTGGCGCAAGGCAGCTATCGGCAAATTCAAGTTCACGCCGATTTAGCCGGAATCGATCGCTTTGTGTCGGCTACTCGGATTTAGTTCATTTTTTGCGAAAACACTATGCCCGCCGTTTCTTTGTCTGAGCTTGTTGCCGCCGCCTGTGCGGGCGATCGCCTAGTCAGCTTCCCAACGGATACCGTACCTGCATTAGCAGTCCGTCCCGATCGAGCCGGGTTGATTTTTGCAGCAAAACAGCGCGACTTGCGGAAGCCGTTGATCTTAATGGGGGCAACAGCAGCCGATCTATGGCAATATGTCCAAGGCAGTCCAGCAGAGATGGAACTGTGGCAATCGATCGCCGCTCAATACTTTCCGGGGGCGCTGACTTTAGTGTTGCCAGCCAGCGATCGCCTCCCGCCCGAAGTCAACCCCACCGATCCCACCAGCGTTGGAATTCGCGTGCCCAATCATTCGATCGCCCGTCAGATTTTAGCTTTGACCGCTCCTTTAGCCACAACCAGCGTCAATCGATCGGGCGAGCCACCGCTGCAAACGATTCGCCAAATTAACGCTGAGTTTCCTGAGATTCTGACGCTGCCAGATGAATTGGAAAGATTGGAGGAAATTCCGCTCGGGTTGCCTTCTACCGTAGTGAAGTGGACAGGCGATCGCTGGGCAGTCCTGAGACAGGGCAGCATTCAGTTCACGAACTGATAACGTTTGGGGCGATCGGGGAATTGACCAGCATGATCTGAATTGCCTCGCCTGCCGCTTTCAAGGTTTGACCCACGGGAATCACTGCAAGACTGTTAGTTTGAGCCAGATTGATCAGATTTCCAGAGCTGTGCGAACCGCCAGCCAGCTCAAACTCGAATTCCCCATTCACCAAATATGTTTTTCCCCACAGATAAGATTCTCGCTTGCCATCCGATCGCAAATCTTGCCGCGATCGCCCCGTCACCATCAGCGGCTGCCAGGAATCGGCTAATCCAGACAGCTTTTTGAGCGCAGGCTGAACAAAGCGCCAGAAAGTAACGAGGGCAGAAACCGGATTTCCAGGCAAGCCAAAGTAGAGGATCGAAGGTTTCTGAGTCGCTTGAAAGGTCGCAACCGTCAGCGGCTTACCCGGTTTGACGGCAACGGCGCGGATATGAATTTCTGCCCCTAGTTCCGCCAGGATGCGATCGACGTAATCATAATCACCGACCGAAACGCCGCCAGAAGACAGCACTACATCGGCGGTGGCAATGGCTTTGGCGATCGCAGTTTTCAGCGCTTCTGGCTGATCGGGGATGATGCCCAACAGAATCGGCTCGGCTCCAGCTTGTGTTACCAGTGCCGCGATCGCATATCGATTAGAATCGACAATTTGTCCGGGCTGAAGCGGTTGGTCAGGGGATACTAATTCGCTGCCTGTCGAGAGAATGGCAACCCGTGGGCGGCGGTAGACAGGCACTTGCAAACACTGGGCAGTGGCAAGCACGGCAAGTTCGGGAGCACCGAGCAACGTCCCCGCTGCTAGCAAGGGGGTTCCAGCTTGGTAATACTCTGCTCGTCGTCGCACAAAAGCCTGCGGTTTAGGAGCCGCTAGGATGGTGACTCGATCGCCCGATCGCTGCGTTTCTTCTTGCATCACCACGGTATCGGCTCCCACAGGCATCATCGATCCCGTCAAAATCCGAGCGGCTTCTCCAGCTTGCACACTTTTTTGAGGCTGGTATCCCGCCGGAATTTCTTCCACGATCGTCAGCGTCACGGGCGCATCCGGGCTGCAATCCTGCACATCTGCATATCGAACCGCGTAGCCGTCCATTGCAGAATTGTCCCAGTGCGGGAAATCGATCGCGCCCGTCACAGGAGCCGCTAAAATCCGCCCTTGGGCAAAGCCTAACTCGACTGCTTCTGGGCAGGCGATCGGCTGCACTAACTCTAAAATCAGGGTTTCGGCTTGTTGGGCGGGCAGCATAGTACGAGTGAAACGCGATAGGAAAGCTGGTTTGAGGCGTTCTGCGCTTGCTTGGTTGAAGCGCAGAACGCCAGGATCTATTAATTGCAGGATTTAAAGTTACTGGTGCTCGATCCGGGTGTCGTGCCAGTAGACCCTTGGGAAATCCAGCCGATGCGATCGTTCCCACTCAAGCTGGTATAGAACACCTTAACGAAAATAACCCCCCCTACAGTTTGAGGCGCAACTGCCGGATCAATGAAGTAGACACGGCTACCACCGCCTGGACCATCCGCCTGTCCGTTATAGAGCTGCTTTTGCTTGGTGGCCGGATCGGCATAGGCAAAGAGACCGTTGGGAGCGGTGGACAGCTTGATAAAGTAGCAGGCTCCTTTAGTCTGAGTGCCGCCGCTGTTGCAGCTTGTTAAGTTTGAAGAGCTGAGCCAGCCCACCACGGGGGTTTTGATTTGCGCGACTCCGCCGACTCCAGGAATGTCGCCCAGAACACCTGTCAAGGTCACTTGAGCGCCAGAGTTAATCGTGCCCACTCGCTGGTTGACGGGACCTAGCGCCGTATTTAGAAAAATTTCGGTCGTGGTATTGGCTGCCCGACAGGCATTGATGTAGCTGCTGCGCTCGTAAACAGGGGTATCGGTATTTTGTTGTACTGCGGGTGCGGGTGCGGGTGCTGCGGGTGCGGGTGCTGCGGGTGCGGGAGGTCTAGGCGTGGGCGATGTAGGGGTAGGTGCGGGGGAGGATTGTGCTAGCTCTAGAGCCGCGACACTCTGTAGACCGATCGTGACAGTCATAAAGGCTGCTGAAACCAGCGCGTATCCGGCTTTTTCTAACGCTCTTTTACCAAAACTCATGCTGAAACACTCCTCATAATGCTTGCCAACTTAATACTGCTAAATGCACGTATTTTGCTCATGCATATACGCAGCAGAGTGTACCATGCCAAGTGAAATCAGCGCTTGACTTGCTAACGTATTTTTACGTGAACAGTGCTTAAGTAAATTACGGCAATTTTTTACAGCGGTTTTTATGCTCTCTGATCTAATGTGTTCAGATACACAGAAACGCAAATTTACTCATAAAAACAACGAAAAAGATCTAATTCGGGAATATAGCGACAAGCTTGCCTATAAATCGCTCGACAGGTTCCTGTGTCCAATTGACGATGATTTGGAACTGTAAGCGTTTCTTTGCCCATTTCGCTCACTCGGCGTAGTTTGACGTGGCTTCCCCGTTGGCTGTAAATCTGAAAGCCAAATTGCTCCAAAATTGCAATAACTTCAGCACCCGATAATAGTTTAAGCTTGGGCATAGCTAGGTTGTAACTCAAATGTAACCAGAACAGCAGGATTGGCAACCAAACCAAATTCAGATGGATCTTCACCCTCCAAATGCAGAGAGATAGCTTCTTTCAAGTTTTTGACAACCTCATCCAGGGTTTCTCCCTGAGTCACAACTGAAATTTCCAAACATTCGGCAATATAACCGCTTTGCTCTCCTACCCGAATGAAAGATTTAATGGTTTGCTGAAGCTGCATAATGACCCTCCTGAAGTTAAATCAGAGATCAGTTAAAGTGTATCACTGGGGGGAGTGGGTGGACACCAGAAAAGATTTCGGCTGGATACCCCAAGCGAGTCCAGAATTCCGCGCATCACTTTGGTGCAGTACATCCAATGTCCCAAATCTTCATACATCCGATCGGCATTGAATTCCATGTCGTAGTGCAGCACGTTCGCAAGGTCTGAAAACTCGGCAGAGGATTGAGGAGAAAGCAGCAGAAGATGAAACAGCTTGCCCTGACAGTGTTTTTCCAGTTTTTTGACCAGATCGATCGCCCCGCCACGATCGGCAATCCCGGTTCGCACGAAAAGCACCTTATCGCTGTGTTGCAGGGTGTACCAGAATCGCTCAGAGCGTGCAGAATAGCGATCGCGCATCCGTTCGTAAACGGGGGTCATGTCGTATTGGGGATGATCTGTCTCTTCAATCTCGTGGGCAAAAGATAAGCTTGTCCATTTGCTGTGGTAAATTCTGCCTGCCTCAGCGCTGTAGTGCAGGAAGGCAGGATTCCACATCTCGTAGAATCGACTTTCGATGATGTCGGCAATATCGGCGATATTAGTGCTGCGCGTCAGATCAAATGGAAAGGCAGGCCCGTCATATTCCATCTTGTACAGCATCATCCGCACAGCACAGCGATCGCCAAGCGGGACGATCGCCACCCGGCTGATGTCTGAGAGTTTACATTGGTATTGGAACAACCCAGCCGATCGGGGAGCAACCTTCACCCGACTCTCTAACCCGTGCTGCCCAATCATCAGCGTCCGGAAGGGCAGATCCGGATGAAGCGGATCTTCGTAAACTCCTTCTGGCAAGGCTTTAAAGGCGTTCCGGACTTCCCGCCACATCGGATGAACATTGAATTCGTGATCTGATTCGTTAATGATCCAGATACGATGTTCGTCTTCTTTCAATATTCCTAGCTGCCCATCGTAGAACAATAAATGTGAATTGTTTGATGAACACAGATCGAAAGCAGCCGTATAGCTGAGGTCAGCACCAGGGGGAATCGTCAGCGGGGTTTCGATCGCGCCATCTGCTTGAACTGCAAAATAGGGGAGTGTTCCTAGTTGAGCATCTTTGGCGACATAAAGCCCCGGAATCAATCTGGCATGACGCAGTGCTGCTTGGAGTTCCTGCCAGTAGGGCGCGATCGTATAGGGATAAGCAGATAGATTGGCAATCCGCAACTGTTTTTCTTCAGGTCTGGCGGAAATCTGAAACCCTGATCGAGCCTGGTAAATCGAGAGTTCAGACGGCTGACTGAAGCGCTGAGTATCTGCGGCTAAGTCTGCTTTGCTGATCTGAAACAGGCCCAAATCGATCGCCTGAACCATGAAGTGATGTCCCTTGCTGTTGGGATGAGCCGGATCAAACGAGAGTCCTTCTCGCCATTTCCCTTGTCCATTGTCTACTGCTGTCAGCCAATCCAGCATGGGAACCTCCCAACTCAGCATCCGGTGGTGGGTATCTTGTAGTAGCCAATTATGCTCTGGAGTGTAGTCGCCGTGGGGGTAGACGCTACCAAGGATTGGACGTGCTCCGATCTGTCGCGTCATCTTGATCAGATGCTGCAAGCCGCTTTCAAATCGCCGTTGCACTGCCCGTCGTTCGTGCGGGGGGCAATAGGCGAACCCTTCGTTGCCCAGAGAGAGGGCAATGATGACAATATCAGGCTGTTCCGGGGTGACGACGGACGGAAAGCGATCGAGGGTGCGACTCACCGATGCCCCGACTTCAGAGACGTTGACAAACTGATGCCCATCCTTCTGCAAGCGCTGTCCCAACTGGTTAGCCCAGCCTTGCAGCAGCCAAGCTTTGTGACCCACTGCCACGGAGCTGCCAATCACAACAATTTTCAGCCCCGCAACCTTGTGGGGAAGGGGAGAGATGAGAGGCGTATCCTCGATGTACCCAAATGGGTAAGGCTGCACATATCCAAATGCACCATCGTCTACCACAATCGTTCTGAACTGATTCACAGGGTCGATCGATATCCAACGGTTTGTGCTTGATGATTCCCATTGGGTACTATGGGTGGCAAGACGCACGTACTGGTATTCAACTTTTTGGCGGTCAGGGGAGGTGAGAGGCTGAAAATCGATCGCTGAGTCTGTCCACCAAAGCGGATATTGGGCAGCATTAGTGTGGAGGTGGATGCAATTTGTTAACTTCCACAGCCCTAACTCAGGCGTAGAGCCAACAAGAGCGATGGATTCACCTATCTGCGTGTGCGACCTGACCTGGAATCGATACAAAGGTTTGCTCCTAGCTTTAGAAAGGCGATGCCAGACAAAAAAATTGAACCCTCGAATTGCTCTAACACTATCACATCCTACGTTTCAGGTTTGTCTTAGAGTTGACACTCCAAGGTAAAGATATGGCAAAATTGTCGAAAATGTGGTCAGCGCCACTCATTTAGAATTTGAAATGTTGATGGCTCCCGTCCTCACGCCGCTCCTTCTGAAGTAAAGCCTGAATCAGGACGATCGCTTTCGTAACATTTTGCAATCTTTGACAGAGTGTCTTTTGACAGATCGGCGAGGAATTGGCAATCCTTGAAGCTTGTTGTGAGCGGAGAACCTTTTCCATGAAACGATTTGTGGCGATCGCCCTTCTGATAATCGCGAGTACCACCATCTTGTTTAGCCGTCCTGCTTTAGCTGATGTCGCAAGCGGCGCAAAAATATTTGGTGCTAACTG
>JBBSFA010000026.1:0-11405 GCA_038239185.1 Elainellales cyanobacterium
ACCCCCTCCTGGGTTGAGGCAAAAGTCAGCCTGGTCACCTACGAAAAACATCCCCTAGAACAGTTGTTAGACTGGCTCGATCGCGGCATGTCTTGGGTCGAGATCAAAGTCTCAGAGGCTTGGCAATGGCTGCGCGATCGCTGGGTAGAATAAGCCCGCCTAGTCTTCTTCCAGCGGCACTGCCGTCCACGATCGCGGCTGATAAAACTGGCACTGAATCATGCCGCCGCCACCCTCCACATCAAACTCAAATCCTTCATAGGAATCAAGGATGTAAAAGGGACCCTGCCGGACATGCAAATTCATAATATACGAGCTGGGTTTCATGCAAACGTAAGGCATTTCCATCCGGATCTCATTCTCGCCTTTGACCAGAGTCACAAAGCGTTCATCATGGCGGGTACTTAGGCTGAGTAGGTGATCGCCTTCGCCGTATCGTTCTTTAATTGCCAGATTGATATTGATATCGTCCATGGGCTGGCGTGCGTTGCAAGCGATGCAGAAATACGCAGGCTCGCCGCTTTGGGGGGCTGACACTCTGTTGCCCTCTTTATCGCGGAAATAGAGCGCGGTGATATCTACGCCTTCGCTGTCTTGCTGTGCTTTTTGCGGCAGGGAAATCGTTCCCGATGTTTTAGCAATCCCTTCCGTAAACAAATCGCTCTCATACCTTCGCATCACATGATGCGTGTCGCCCGCCATAATCATCTCGCCTTTCGACAGATAAACGGCAGTCTCGCAGAGAGACAGAATCGAGTTAGGACTGTGGGACACCAGAATAAACGAAATGCCTTTCTCGCGCAGTTTGGCAAGGCGGCGATAGCACTTGCCCCGAAACTTGACATCACCAACTGCCAGCACTTCGTCAATCAAAAGAATATCGGGTTCGGTGTAGATGGCACAGGCAAAGCCTAGGCGGGCTGCCATGCCAGAGCTATAGGTTTGCAGCGGCGAATCGATCGCTTCACCAATTTCGGCAAAGTCCACCACATCGTTGAAGCGATCGCGGATTTCTTCCTTCGACAGCCCCAGGATAGACATGTTTGTGAAAATATTTTCTCGCCCCGTCAGAACCGGATTAAACCCAGCACCTAGCGCAATCAGCGGCGCAATCAGCCCTGTGACCTCTACTATTCCGGCATCGGGCTTGATTAGCCCCGAAATCACCCGCAGCAACGTCGATTTACCGCTGCCGTTTTTGCCAATCAATCCCAGCGCTTGTCCTTGGCGGAGTTCCAAATTGACATCTTTCAAAGCCCAGAATTCTTGAGGTCGTAACGTAGTCGCTTGATCGCGCATTGCCAGCACTTCTGAGGCGATGTCTCGAATCCCGTAGAACAGCGATCGCTTCAAATCTCGACAAAATCGCTTAGAAACCCCGTTGACGGAGAGAATCACATCACTCTGTGGCTCTGGGTTCGGAGCCAGCAGGTCTTGCTCTGTCATATTCATCATGATTAAGAACTCATCCGCTCAACGACATAAGGCATAGCCAACCGATACAAAAGCCAAGCGATCAGCAGTCCCACAATTCCAAACGCGCTAGCAACCCAGAATCCTACGGGGTCTGAAACGATGCCTGTAGTAGCTAGTTCCCTCGTCGTGACCAGCAGCGCCGTGGCAGGGTTGAACCGGACGATCGTCGCAAACCAGCCGTGCGTCGGGGCAGCATAAACCACGGGGGTAATGAACAGCCATAGCCCGGTCACCATCGTCAATGCCATCGCAAAATCCTGGTAGAGGACGGCGATCGGTGCGAGCAGGATACCAATGAAAGTCCCCAGGACAATCAAATGCACCAACGCCACCGGAGCAATCAATATACTCCAGGTCACAGGCATCTTAAAGTAAAGGAACAGACCGATAATCAAAATCAGCTTGATGCCAAAGTTAAAGAAAACTTGACCCAACTGCGCCAATACGATCGCCTCACGGGGAAAGTTGATTCGCGAGAGCATTCCTTTGGCTGACCCAACTGCCTGCACAGGTCCGGTAATCGATTCGACAAAAGTTTGCCAGAGGCTCATGCTAAACATGACATAGGCGGGATAAGGCAGATCAGTTGTGCCGATATTGACCGTTCCGGTACTCTTGGCAAGCGTAAAACCGATCGCAGTGATTACCGGAGGAATGAATGCCCAAAGAATCCCTAAAAACGATTGGCGATATTTAGCGCTGATGTCCCGGATCATTAACTGCCGCGCTAGTTCCCGCGAGGCAAATAAATCTCGAACCATTTCTCGCCAGAGCCGAGCGGGATGCCGCATCCGGCTTTCGGGTCGGTAAACTACTTTTTCTGTTTTTCGCAAAGCGGGCTTTGATGTCGCGTGCCGACGTTGCGGAGCAGGTTGATGGCTTTCTTGCATGATAGTTGAGATAATTTCCTCACTAAGACTCCTTCAGGGTGAAGTAAGCCAGGCTTCAGTAGATTACAGATTAAGATTAGGATTGCATTAGCTTTGAGCCTTAACTTTGATTGGAGGCTGCTTCTTTGTACATGAAAAGTAACTTAAAGTCAGGATGAATGCGGTGCGATCGCTCCAAGTTCACCAAAACTTAGCGAATCAGCCCCGCATCAAAATACGACGTTGTTTTGGCGTAATTCCTTGATACCATCTTGAATCTTAATTCTCTCCCAATTCTTCTCTAATTCCTTCCTAACTCATTTGCAGTGAATCCGGACGTATCTGTTCTGCTAAATAGTATCTGTTTGATTGCAAAATAGAGAAAAGGTGGAATTGTTGCCAGGTAACGCTTCCATAACCTTTTGGGTTCCTGGATCAAACGATAAAGCCACTCTAAGCCCATTCTACGAATCCACAGCGGTGCCCATTTCTGAATGCCAGCATAGACTGGAAACACACCGCCTAACCCAACCATGACTGCCTGAATTTTGCCTCGATGTTGGCTAGTCCACAATTCCTGCTTTGGACAGCCTAGCGAGACTAAAACCAGTCCTGCTCCGCTTTGATTAATCTTTTGCGCGACTGCCTCATCTTCTTCTGGGGTCAAAGGGCGAAACGGGAGCGGCTCCATTCCAGCAATTTTCAAGTCTGGAAAATCTTGATGCAAGCGTTTCTGCATTCGATCTAAAATGGCCGACTCTGAACCCAGGAAGAAAATGCTGATTTTCCTTGCCGCTGCCTGCTGACAGAGCGCCATTAAAATATCCATGCCAGCCACCCGATCTTGGCGGCGGTTGACGGCGGTCAAATTCATCAGCCAAACCAGCGGCATTCCATCGGGTGTCACGAGATCAGCATTAACAAGCACATTAGCGAACTCGCTGCGAGTTTTGGCTTCCATAATCATATGGACATTGGCAACGCAGACTACTTTACTTAGGCGATGGGCTGCCCAATCCACCATAAGATTAATTTGCGCTTCAAAGGGTAGAGCCGTTACCGGTGAGCCAATTACAGATTGGCTAGGAGGAGTGACTGCCATATGCATTACCTTTCCCGAAGGACAACTGAAAGAACCAAAAGCCAGCCGAACCTTGGACTTCGACAGAGGCATAACGGTTTGCGCTTTTGGCTAGACGCTGGAAAGTCACCCAAAATTGGATCAATTTCACTGAGCTGGCTCTAACCTTGAGCGAAAACCGATGGCAGATGCAGTGAGGATTGCAAGTGAACTCAACTTTGACTGTCTCTGAGCTTCAACCAGGAACTGGATTAAGCAAAAAGGAGTCGAGTAAAGACTGGTCATGATAAAACTAGTTTTATCAAGCTTGCGTTCCTGAAGAAATGCGATATCCCTGAGCAATGTTGCGCTGAGCATTATTGCGCTTCATATTGGTTATTCCAGCATCACACCGATCAATCCGGAGAAGAATTGGCAGATCGTTGAATTAATCACCAAATTGCTAAAATTGCATAAGTCTACGGGCATTTTGTCTGCAAATATTCAGCCTCTCAACTTGCCGCAAACTGAGACCTATAAGGCGATCGCTACCCTCTATAAAGGCTCAAAAAAGAAAGCTAGAAAGCGAAATACTAGTATCATTGATATACAAAATAGACAGTGTTCTAAGAACAGAAACTGTCAAAAACTAAACCTTTCCTAGAAAAACGTTTGACACCAATTCAAGCATTGAAAACCTCAAGCATTGAAAGCCAGTCGCAAACGAAATGAAGTGGTAGATAAATGAAATGGTAGATACGGTTACAAATGCACGGTTAAAAATGCAAAGACAGACTTTCAAAGACAGACTGTTCAAGGCATACGATCGCTGGGTAAAATCTTTACGGTAGATAGAGCTGCAATCTTTGGCGATAGCTCAAGCCCTTGCAAAATCGATCGAAGTTGTATCTACACTGCCACAGGATTCTTAAAGCTGCAACCATACTTCATCCAACGTCCACATTCAGGTTTTTCTAAAGCCTACGTAGTTCTACGGATTCTTCCGGAAAAAAATTAAAGACTTAGTCAAGAATTTAGCGTCAAGAATTTAGCGCCGTTAGAGCCACTACTTCCTAATCAAGCCGCACTGCATCACCCAGACAACGCTCCAAAGACTGCTCCTCTGCGAATCATCCTAAAATGGTGAGGTTCTGTGCTTTTGGAATCTACTATGTCTGATGCTTCCACGGTGGCGGGTCAAAAACTTTATGAAGGAAAGGCGAAAATTCTCTATACCACGGACAATCCAGAGATTTTGCTGACGCAGTTCAAAGATGATGCAACCGCCTTTAATGCTCAGAAGCGAGGCAGCATCAAGGGCAAGGGCGAAATGAACTGCGCCATCTCAACGCATCTATTCCAACTGCTAGAGGCGGCTGGCATTCGGACGCACTGGATCGATTCTCCCAACCCTGGTCAGATGCGGGTCAAAGCGGTAAAAATTCTGCCTGTAGAAGTGGTGCTCAGGAACATTGCAGCCGGTACTCTCTGTCAACAAACTGGGATTGCTTTAGGGACGGTTTTGCCGCAGCCGATTGTAGACTTCCACTACAAGAACGACTCGCTGGGAGATCCGCTGCTAACACTCGATCGCCTCTTGCTGCTAGAGCTTGCGACCCCTGATCAGGTTGATCAGCTCCGGGCTGCTGCTTTGCAAATTAACCAGATTCTGTCTAGTTTCTTTGAAAAGTGTGGCATTACCCTGGTCGATTTCAAGCTGGAGTTTGGCTTAGATGCCCAAGGAACCCTCTTGTTGGCAGATGAAATCAGCCCTGATACTTGCCGCTTATGGAACCAAACCACCGCAGATCCAGCAGATCGGGTGATGGACAAAGACCGTTTCCGGCAGGATCTAGGCAACGTAGAAGCCGCTTATCAGCAGGTGCTAGAAAGAGTTCTGGCACAGTCGATCGAGAAATAGGTGCAGACGATGCTGTAGAATTGCTGGGTTTACAGAATTTCTTCAGGATCTTCCTGGAAATCGTCTCGGCATTCCAAAATATGTCGTTTCTGAGTCTGCGTTTGTAGACTGTGTGGTCTGTGGATGTGCCAAACAACCTGAATAGTATGCGTTTTTCTCCAGTTTTACTTGCGGTCTTTGCTGCTTCCGCAGCCTTTGGTTTAGCCCATCCGGCTGAGGCAAAGGGATCTGATACGACGGATCAATCTGTGGATAGCCCAGCACTTGCCACAGGTCAATCAACCTCTTCCCGATCAGGTCCAAGCACTGTGATTTCGATCGCCCCGCCGTCGGGTAACTTGCCTCACCAGCCTGTCAGCACTCCAGAGACAACCCCGATCGTCGATTTTGCCAGTTCCGCTCCGGTTGCTCCGGCTCGTTCGGTTCAGGTCGCGACAGTTAGCCCAGAGCAGGCTATTTCAGCGCCAGCTACTTCAGTGCCAGCTACTTTAGCACCCGATCGGTTAGAGCAGGCTCGCTTAAGGCAGGATCGTTCCAGGCAAGCTCGCATCAACGCAGCCCCTAGATTTGGACAGGCTAGTCTTTCCGAAGTGCAGGTCGCCCAAGCGGCAACGCCAGCGCAGGAGACAACCCCTGCCGCTCCCTCAGAGCCAACCGCACCGACCGAGCGAACGCCAAACTTCCAGATCGATCCAAACCTACCAGCGTTGCCCACGACACCCAGCACAACGCCCAGCACAACGCCCAGTACAAACCCGGCAACCACTCCCCAGATCGCGCCAGGAGTTCCGCCTGCACCTACCCAGCAAACCCCAACCCAGCAGAACCCGACTCTAACGCCCACCGCTCCTGGCGCACCAGCAGCAGCACCGCCAGAGTCTTCTACTCAGCCGGAGGCAAGAGTGCAGGTAGCAGAGGTGGTAGTTTCAGGCGTAGAGGGTGACTTGCGCGATCGCGCTTATGCCGCGATCCGAACTCAGGCAGGTCAAACCACGACGCGATCGCAGCTCCAGGCAGATATCAATGCCGTTTTTGCGACAGGCTATTTTGCGAATGTCCGGGCAGTCCCCCAGGATACGCCGCTGGGAGTCCGGGTTACCTTTGAAGTCCAGGCAAACCCAGAGCTAAGAGCGGTGCAGCTCTCTGGTAGCCAAGTTGGCAAGATTCGCTATCAGGACAAGGATGTCCCGATTCAGCAAGCCGTTGACAGCATCTTCCAAGACCAATACGGCAGCACGTTGAACCTGAATGATTTCCAGCGCGGCGTGGAAGCCCTCAACAAGCTGTATCGCGACAATGGCTATGTGCTGGCACAGGTCGTCGGTGCGCCACAGATTTCGCCGGATGGGACGGCAACCATTGAAGTCGCAGAGGGGGTGATTGAAAGTATTCAGATTCGCTTCCTGAATCGCGATGGACAGGCGACCGACGATAAAGGCAATCCAGTTCGCGGCAGAACCCGCGACTTCATCATCACTCGCGAATTTGAAACCAAACCGGGCGATGTGTTGAACCAGCAGCGCCTCCAGGCAGACTTCCAGCGCGCCTATGCGCTCGGCATCTTTGAAGATTTGCAGCCTGCTCTGGTTCCCGCCGAAGATGACCCCCGCAAGGTGAATTTGGTGGTCAATGTCACAGAGCGCAAAACTGGGTCGATCGGTGCTAGTGCTGGCTTTAGCTCTGCCGATGGACCGTTTGGCGCAGTCAGCCTCCAGGAGCAAAACCTGGGCGGGAATGATCAAACCCTTAGCACTCAAGCTCAGTTGGGGCTTCGCAGCTTGCAGTTTGATGTCAGCTTCACCGATCCCTGGATTGCCACTGACCCGCACCACACTTCCTACACGGTGAATGCGTTCGGGCGGCAGTCTACTTCGCTGGTGTTCGACGGTGGCCCGAATGAGGTGAAGTTGCCCGACGGCAATGACAGCAACACCGATGGCGATCGCCCCCGGATTCAGCGGTTGGGCGGTGGAGTCACCTTCGGGCGACCGTTGGGGAACCACTGGAGCGGCTCTCTGGGTACGCAGTTCCAAAACGTGACGATTCGCGATAACAGCGGTGATATTAGCCAACGTGATGAATTGGGCAACCTGCTGAGCTTCAATGAATCAGGCTCCGACAACATTTTGTCGGTTCAAGCATCGGTGGTGAACGACCTGCGGAATAATACGCTCAACACCACCTCTGGTTCACTGTTGCGGCTGAGCACGGAGCAAGCAGTGCCGATCGACGGGATTACCTTCAACCGTCTGAGAGCTAACTACAGCTACTTTATCCCAGTGCAGTTCACTCAGTTTGCGCCCGCCTGCCACAAGAAAGATAAAACCCCGATTGACTGCCCAGAAACTTTAGCTTTTAACGTTCAGGGTGGCACAGTTGTCGGAGATTTGCCTCCGTATGAAGCCTTCTCGTTGGGGGGGACAGATTCGGTGCGTGGTTATAAGGACGGGGATCTGGGTAGCGGTCGCAGCTTTGTCACCTTTAGCGCTGAATATCGCTTCCCACTCTTCTCGATTTTGGGCGGCGCGCTCTTCTTTGACGCAGGAAGCGATCTTGGCACTGCTGGCAATGTCCCAGGAGATCCTGCGGGCGTTCGAGATAAGCCCGGTAGCGGCTTTGGCTACGGTGCGGGTCTGCGGATTCAATCGCCGATCGGACAGATTCGGATTGACTATGTGATCAACGACCAGGGTGATAATCAGATTCACTTTGGGATCGGACAGCGATTCTAAGTGAGGGCGGAGTGAGGTGAGGAGTGAGACATGAGTCAGGGAGCAAAACCGCAAGAGTTTGAGTTAGCGATCGCCCAACAGCACGACCAGCAGCAAAACCCAAATCAGCAGCAGACCTTAGCCGCCAAAGTGGAGCGATCGGGCGTGGGTCTGCATTCTGGTATCCTTTCTCAGGTGCAGGTTTTACCCGCTGAAGTGGGTGAGGGGCGCTACTTTGTCCGGACGGATCTGCCGGGTCAACCGATCATCCCGGCAAGAGTTGAGGCAGTGCGGCAGACATTGCTCTCGACCGAGTTAGCCACCGATGCGGCAAACGTCCGCACGGTCGAGCATTTGCTGGCGGCGCTGGCAGGCATGGGCGTAGACAATGCCCGGATTGAGATCAACGGCGCGGAGATCCCTTTGCTGGACGGCTCGGCTCAGGAGTGGGTGCAGGCGATCGGCTCAGTGGGACTGGTCGCCCAAGCGGCTGAGCGTCCGCAGTATCAGCTCACCACACCGATTTGGGTGCGTCAGGAAGATGCGTTTGTGGCAGCTTTGCCTGCGTCGGAACTGCGATTTACCTATGGGATTGATTTTGAGCTGACCGCGATCGGCAATCAGTGGTTTAGCTGGTCGCCTCAGAGTTTATTAAAACAGGACTCTTTTGCCGAAGCGATCGCCCCTGCCCGCACGTTTGGCTTGGCGCATCAAATTGAGCATCTGCAACAGCAGGGATTAATCAAGGGCGGTAGTCTGGAAAATGCGCTGGTTTGCGATCGCACCGGGTGGATTAATCCGCCTTTGAGATTTTCAAATGAGCCAGTCCGTCATAAACTTTTAGACTTAGTAGGAGATTTGAGTTTGTTGGGAACTTTGCCGCAGATGCATGTGCTGGCATATAAAGCTAGCCACCATTTGCATGTGCAACTGACTCAGCAGTTAGCTCAAGCTCTTCTAGGCTGAGATCGTTTCTGAGGGAGTTTGTCTTCTCTGATTTTTAGTCTCAGCGGCTTCAGTCCCAGTTCTTCCAGTCCCACTTAAGTTTACTCATGGCTATACTGACTGACGATCCGATCACAGCTCAAACCCAGACAGAAAAACAGACAGATTGCACAGAATCGGCTTCTTTGAAATCAGAAGGCGAATTTACAGGAGATCAACCTGAACCCTCAACGCTGTCGATCGAAGAGATTCACCGTCTGTTGCCCCATCGCTACCCGTTTGCGCTGGTGGATCGAATCATTCGGTATGTGCCTGGAAAACTGGCAGTTGGCATCAAAAATGTCACGTTTAATGAACCTCACTTTCAGGGACATTTTCCGAATCGCCCGATTATGCCGGGCGTGCTGATTGTCGAAGCGATGGCGCAGGTCGGCGGCATCATTGTCACCCAGATGCCAGAGTTACCCAAAGGTTTATTTATGTTTGCCGGAATTGACAAAGTTCGCTTCCGTCGCCCCGTGGTGCCCGGAGACCAATTGGTAATGAGCGTGGAACTCCTCTCGGTCAAAGGTCGTCGGTTTGGTAAGATGCAAGGTCGGGCTGAAGTTGAAGGTCAACTGGCTGCCGAGGGCTTGCTCACGTTTTCGCTGGTCGATGCGCCCTAAAGTCAGTCCTAAGTGATAGCTCCCTCTATGCCTACCTACCCTACTCCCTTGACTACCCTGATTCATCCCACTGCCGTTATCCATCCTCGCGCTGAGTTACACCCGACTGTCCAGGTGGGCGCGTATGCCGTAGTTGGTGAACGAGTCAAAGTAGGGGCAGGGAGCGTGATTGGGGCGCATGTCGTGCTGGATGGCGATACGGTGATTGGCGATCGCAACCAGCTCTTTTCGGGCGTAGTCATTGGCTCAGAGCCGCAGGATCTGAAGTACGACGGCTCTATCAACCAGGTGCGGATTGGCGATGACAACATTTTGCGAGAGTACGTCACCATCAATCAGGCAACTCACGCGGGCGAAGCCACCGTGCTGGGCAACGGCAATCTGCTGATGGCGTATGTGCATGTGGGGCACAACTGCGAGATTAGCGATCGCGTCACGATCTCGAACGGAGTCGCGTTGGCGGGGCATGTGCGAATTGAGTCTCGCGCTACCATCAGCGGCATTTTGGGAGTCCACCAGTTCGTGCATATTGGGCAACTGGCAATGGTCGGCGGCATGAGCCGTATCCAGCGCGATGTGCCGCCCTTCATGCTGGTTGAGGGCAATCCGGCGCGGGTGCGAATGCTGAACCGGGTAGGGCTGCAACGAGCCGGATTGACGGAAGCAGGTGATGAGACGCTCCGCGATCTCAAGAAAGCCTTTCGGTTGCTCTATCGATCGGGTCTGCCGCTCCAGCAAGCCCTGGAGCAGCTAGAATTGCTCTCAGGCAGCGAATCGTTACAGCATTTGCACCAGTTCATTCGCCTCAGCCATTACACCCCAGGGCGGCGCGGCTGCATTCCCGGCAGCTCTATTTCCGGCAACCGTGGAGGATCAGGCAAGGATGAAGGATAAGCTTCGCCTCTTCATCAGCACGGGTGAAGTTTCAGGCGATCTTCAGGGGGCACTACTGGTCGAAGCCCTGCAACGGCAGGCAGGCAATACGGATTTGGAAATTCTGGCTTTGGGCGGCAGTCGCATGGCAGCAGCAGGCGCGACTTTGCTGGCAGACACCAGCGCGATCGGCTCGGTAGGAATTCTGGAGTCGTTTCCTCACATCTGGTCAACCTATCAGATTCAGCGAAGGGTGAAAGCCTACTTGCAGCAGCATCCGCCCGATCTGGTCGTGATGGTGGACTATTTTGGTCCCAATTTGGCGATCGGTGGCTTTGTCCGCAAGCACCTGCCGACTGTCCCAACGGTCTACTACATTGCGCCGCAGGAATGGGTCTGGTCGCTGAGTCCGCGCAACACGAAGCGAATTTTGGAAATTAGCGATCGCCTCCTGGCAATCTTCCCCGCCGAAGCCACCTATTACCAAAAGCAAGGCGGCACAGTCTCCTGGGTGGGGCATCCGCTAGTCGATCGAATGCAGAACGCTCCCAGCCGCGAACAGGCACGCCAGCAGCTCGGCATTGCCGAGGACGAGATTGCGATCGCCTTGATCCCTGCCTCACGCCGTCAGGAACTCAAGTACATCATGCCCGCGATGTTTGGCGCTGCCCAGCAGATCCAGGCAAAGCTACCGCAGGTCAAGTTTTGGATTCCTTTGTCGCTGGAAATCTATCGAGCGGCGATCGAGCAAGCTATCCAGGACTACGGGCTAAAGGCGACGCTGATCCCCGGACAATCGCAAACCGTGATGGCAGCGGCTGATCTGGCTCTGGCTAAATCTGGCACGGCAAATTTGGAGATCGCGTTGCTGGATGTGCCGCAGGT
>JBBSFA010000027.1:0-11402 GCA_038239185.1 Elainellales cyanobacterium
CGGCTAATTCAGCCTCAATCCGCTGGCGATCGCTGATATCGGTCAAAGTGCCAATGTAGCCGATTACTCTGCCATCAGCATCCATTTCCCGCGCAACCTGAACATAAAACCAATTGATACTGCCATCGGGGCGCAGGTGTCTGCCTTCCCCACCGCTAAAAACTTTAGTTTCTGGATGGGCATGGGTTTTCATTTCAGCCCATTTTGCGAGCAGGTGATCGCGATCGTCGGGGTGTAAGGCTTCTATCCATCCCCTGCCTAAAGCAGACTCTTTGGGTCTGCCTGTCATTTCGCTCCAGCGATCGTTGGCGTAGATCAGGTTGTGTAGCTCATCCAAGCGAAAAATGGCAACCGGAGCCGCAGCGGCTAAAGTGGCATAACGGTGTTCGCTTTCCCGCAGCTCGGTTTCGGCTTGCTTTAGGTCGGTAATATTCCGAGCCGTTACCACCGCACCGCCGATCGTTTGATCGGCTTCCAGATAAGGCGACCAGCTCATACTCACATACTGAGGGGGGCTGCCAGTCCGAGGTAACCACATTTCTTGGCGAATGGTTTGCCCTGCAAACACTTGATCGAGGCTAGCTTTGAGGATGCGATCGAATAGGGCTTGCCCCATAATTTCTGCTACAGAACAACCGAGGATTTCGTCGCGAGACTTGCCATGATAGTTCTGATGGGCTTGATTGCTCATCTGATATCTGTAGTTGCGATCGATCAAAACCATAGTGTCCCTACTGGTATTGACCATGCGTTCGTAGCGCCGGAGGATAGCTGTGCGTTCTTCAACTTTAGCTTCTAGCGCTTGGTTTAACTGCTCTAGCGCCTGAGTCGCCTGCTGGCGTTCGATCGCAATGCCTGCGATATTTGCGGCTAAAGCAACCACTGAGAGATCGGGTTCGGTTGGCGTATGGATCTGGCGATGATAAACAGCAAAGGTTCCCAAAACGCGCCCATTGCTAGCAATCACAGGCAACGACCAGCAGGCTCGCAATCCATGCGCTAATGCAAATTCTTTAAAGTTCTGCCAGAGCGGATCGGTGGCAATATCGGAGACAATCACGGTTTCCTGACGAAAAGCAGCCGTGCCACAGGAGCCAGTTCCTTCTCCCATCCGGACACCATCGAAAGCATGCAGATAGGCTTCTGGTAAATGGGGAGCAGCACAGCCGTACAGTCTGCCCTCGCGATCGCAGATCAGAATTGAACAGAGGGCGTTGTGCAGACGCAGCTCCATCGCTTGCAGCAGATCGTCCAGAATTTCTGTTAGGGGTTCTGCCTTGGCGATGCGTTCTAGGATCGCATTCTGGAGTTCTAGAAACAGCTCAGCCTGTTTGCGATCGCTGATATCTCGGATTAGCCAGCATAACTCAGTGCCAGCATCAGGGCTATTGGCGATCGGCACAACTGTGACTTCAACCGGAAATGAAGTTCCCTGCTGGGGTTGAAACGTGAGTTCCCAGGTTTGTTTTTGCCGTTGGAGCCGCAGTTGGTCAAGCTGGGTATACAGGAATGAGTGTTCTGGTGCGTCAATGAAGACAACTAAGGGCTTGCCCACCAAAAAAGACTGTGAAACCGCAAGCTGGTGGGCGATCGCCTGATTGGCGGACTGAATGACTCCTACCGCATTGGTGACCAGATAGCCATCGGGAGCGAAGTTAAATAGATCCTGGTATTTTAGCCGTTCGCTCTCCAGTTGGATATTCTGTTGCCTCAATTCTTCTTGTGCAACGCTCAATTCTTCTAGGGTTTGCTGCCATTCTTGGTTAATCTCTGTGAGTTCAGCGCTGCGATCTTGGCTCGGCTGGGTGGCGATCGCGGCATTCTCCTCCGACTCCACAGGCTCAGATCTTGACTGTAAAAGACGCTGTGCCACCAGCTCTGTCAAACTATCCTGAGTCAACACGCCAAGGATGCGATCGCGATCGTCTAGTACAGGCAGATGGCGAATCCGATCGTGTTGGAATCGGCTTAGAGCAGCGTCCAGCTCAGTCAGATCTGAGATTTTGAGCGTGATCACGGGTTGGGTCATCACTGCCTGGATCGGCAGATCTAGGGAGATTGGCTGGGCAATGAGGCGAACCACATCTCGTTCGGTCAGAATCCCGATCAAGCCAGTCTTAGCTGCGCTGTCTACCACTACTAATGCACAGCTTGAACCCATTTCACTCATCGCGACGATTGCAGTCTGTACCTTTGTCTCAGGGGAAACCATCAGCGGATGGCGATCGATCGCAGCCTGTAAGTCGGCTGGGGGGAGCGAGGTTGCAGGAAGTTCCATGCTCTCTCTTAGGGGGCTAAAAGGGCTTGAATTAACTGGGAAAGTTCTTTGAGTCGTACCGGCTTGGCAAGATATTCTCTGGCTCCGGCATCTAAGCAGCGTTGGCGATCTTCAGGCATTGCTAGAGCCGTTAAAGCAATGATTAGGATCGAGTTTAATTCAGAATTCGCATTAATTTGACGAATTGCCTCTAGCCCATCCATTCCCGGCATTTGGATATCCATCAGAATCAAGTCAGGGCGGTGGAGTTGGGCAAGGTCGATCGCTTCTTGTCCATTTTTTGCCAACAGAATCCGATAACCCTTGGCTCGCAAGTAACTGGAAATCGTATTGATATTGGCTTCGTTATCCTCTGCAAGCAAAATTAGGGGCGATCGGGCAGTCGGTTCGTCGGGTGAAGCGGAGTCAAGTCCAGTAGCATCTGGCGGTTCAGCCTGACGGGTTATCGCCAGGATTGAATCGGGATCGGAGGGTAGCTCGATCGTGAAGCAGCTCCCTACGCCCAACTCACTAGTCAGCTCGACTCTGCCGCCGTGCAGTTCAACAAGCCGCTTCACCAATGCCAACCCCAAGCCCGTCCCCTCATATTGTCGATTCAAGGCACTGTCGATCTGGATGAATGGCTGAAACAGTTTACCAATATTCTCCGGCGCAATGCCAATGCCCGTGTCGCGTATCGCGATCCGCAAAAAGGAGGGCGAGATGCGATCGGTTCTCAAGTCACCCAATCCGCTGACTTCCAGGCTGATCTGTCCCGCTTCCGGCGTAAATTTGACCGCATTGTTGAGCAGATTGATCAAGACCTGACGAATCCGCCGTTCGTCCACCAATAGGTACGGCAACTGGGCAGGCAATTTAGCCTCTAGCCGAATCCGCTTTTGGAACATCTGCTGCTTCACAAATGCCAGACTCGATTGGCAGAGGTGAGTGACCGAAACACTGCTGCACTCCAGTTCGATCTGTCCGGCTTCGATCTTTGCCACATCCAGGATGTCGTTGATCAGCTCCAGCAGATGAGAGCCACTGCGCTCGATCGTCTCTAAAGCTCGACGCTGTCGATCGCTGATCGCCCCAAACACCGCCTCTTGCAGTCCTTCGGTCATGCCCAGGATGGCATTGAGAGGGGTGCGGAGTTCATGGCTCATGTTGGCGAGAAACTCGTCTTTCAGCCGGGTGGCGCGAGCGAGTTCCTCATTGGAGATGGCAAGTTGGGCATTGGTTTCGGTGAGTCGGGCTTCGGCGCGCTGCCGTTCGGCTAACTCGGTTTGCAGTTGCTCAACCAGGTTAGACTGCTGAATTGCGATCGCCAATTGGTTCGCCAACTGCTTGTTAAAGTCCACCTCATATTGCTGCCAGCGCCGAGCTGTCGCACATTGGTGGATGCACAGCAAGCCCCACAGCTCGTCCCCGCAGAGTAAGGGCATGACCAGATTGGCGCGCACCTGAAACTGAGCCAGAAAGTCAGTGTGGCAGGCTGATATCCCATTCTGATAAATATCATCCACGACATGAGATCTGCCCTTGGCATAGAGAGACGAGTATTTTTCGCCAAAGCAGTGGTCATGAATCCGAATAGCTACCACTGAAGGAAATCCTTCTACAACGGATTCAGCGACAAATTCACCGTCATCAAAGTTGGAGTCGGGATAGAACTTGAAAATGCCGACCCGATCTGCCTGGATCACCTGGCGAATTTCCTGGCAGGCTGTGTCAAAGATGGTTTGGAGGTCGAGGGATTGCCGAATCCGCTGCGTAATTTCTCGCAGCAGTTTTTCCCGTTCTGCCTGTTGACGAATCGTCTGCTCAGCCTGTTTGCGATCGCTAATATCCTGGTAGGTGCCCAGCACCCCAACGACCTCACCCGCTAGGTTATGCAGCGGAATCTTATTTGTTTCCATCCAGAGCCGCTTCCCATCCGCTTGGATTTGGGTTTGGATGATCCCTAATTTGGCTGTGTCAGCGTCCATCACCTGCCGATCGTTAGCCCGGTAAGCCTCCGCTTCGGTTTTTGCCCAATGCATCTCGTAATCAGTCTTGCCGATAATCTCTACCTCTGAGGTTAGACCTGCATCTTGAACAAAATGATGGTTGCAGCCTAAATAAACCGAGTCCTGATCTTTCCAAAAGACGGCCAAAGGGAAGGTATCCAGCACCGTTTGCAAGAACTTTTCTCGCTCTTGCAGTTCAGAGGTGCGTTCTCCCACCTTGGTTTCCAGGTCTTGATTGAGCTGATAGAGCTGTTGTTCAGCCTGCTTGCGATCGCTAATGTCTCGCACCAATGCCAAAACTTCGTCCTCGCTGTAGGGAACAATCCGCACCTCCTCGATCCGCGTTCTGCCCTCGATCGAGAAGTCTTGCTCATAAATCTGGATAGAATTCGTTTGTAGCGCCAGTTGGATAACTGTGACTTCTTCGTCTTGCAGGCGTTCATTGATCTGCACCCGCTGTTCATAAACTTGCAGTTCTCCAGTGCGTAAGGCTTGCTTTATATAGTGCAATTGGCGAGCGGCAATCTCCGGTGGCAACACATCTGCCATCGCTAAACCCGCAGAATTGAGTTCTTTGGGGAGCAAATCAATATCACCATTCGCCGTTACGAACTCCCGATAAACCCCATCCGCCCCGACGCGAAACATGAAGTCTGGAATTGCTGCCAAGATGGCGCGGCTTTGCGCTTCGCTCTGAATCAACGCGGCTTCGGCGTGCTTGCGATCGCTGATGTCGGTAATCGTGCCCACATAGCCAATCAGTTGCCCCTCGGCATCCTCCTCCGCCACCGATTGTCCGTACACCCAGGTCACGGTTCCATCGGGGCGTTGAAACCGATACTCCAAGGTAAAGGAGCGATTTGCCTGAGCGGCGGCATACCACGCAGTTAAAACTAATTCGCGATCGCCCGGATAAATGCCATTTACCCAGCCAAAGCCTGTTGCCTGCTCTAGCGTGAAGCCGGCAATCTGACACCAGCGATCGTTGACATAGATGCATTTCCCTGACGCATCGGTGCGGAAAATGCCAACGGGAGCAGCAGCGGTCAACGTCACATAGCGCTGTTCGCTCTCCCGCAACCGCGCCTCTGCCTGCTGCCGCTCGACCAACTGCTCCTGCAATTTTTGGTAGGTAGTAGCTTGCTGAAGGGCGATCGCAAGCTGCACCGATAAAGCGTACAGCAGTTCAACCTCTTCTGGCTGCCACTCGCGAGGATATTTGCTTTCGGTGACGTTGAGCAATCCCCACAGTCGATCGCCACACAGCAACGGCATCAAAATTTTCGCACGAATCTGAGAGCCAATCAGCATGTCGCGGTGACAGTCTGACATGGCAGTCGTGTAAATATCTGACACGATGCGGATTTTTCCCTGGCGGTAAGCCTCAGCCCAGTCTCGATTGAAGCAGGTGTCGTTAATCCTTTTGCCCACAAGAGAGAGCGGCAGATCAGTAGACTCTGCCACGACGATTGTTTGCCCATCTACTTCAACTCGCCAAATATTGACCCGATCGCAACCCAACACTTGCCGCACCTGTGCCACCGTTGTTTCTAGGATCGTTTGCAAACTCAGAGACGATCGAATTTGCGTGGCGATCTCTGTCACCAGCCGCTCTCGTTCTGCCTTTGCTTTCAGGGCGATCGTCCGGGCTGCCACCTGCCGCTCTAGTTCAACGGTGCAATTTTCCAGTAGTTGCACCTTCTCCGCTTCTAGCTGCATCACCTTTGCTTCCAGCCCTTCCGCCAGCTTATATAGCTCTAGAGGGTTCAGGGCTTGCAGCAAACTGGTCTGGGTCACAATTCCAAGCAGCTCTCCTTGTGAGCCGATCACCGCCAACCGCCGAATTAAGCGCTGCTCCATGATCTGCTGCACTGTCCACAGCGAATCATCGGGTCTAACGGCAAAAATTGGCGTACTCATGACCGTCTGAGCCAGACAGCTTTCCAGCTTCAAGCTCAATGCCTGAAACTGCACAATGTCTCGTTCGGTGACAATCCCGACTGGAATTTGGTGGGAGCTAATTGTGCTGCCACTGGGTTGCACACTACTGGGCTGCACAATCATGACGGAACTGACCCGGTGCGCCGACATAAGTTGGGCGATCGCCAACATCGATCTCTCTGGTGTGGCGCAAATTACCTGACTCGTCAGCACTTCAGCCACTAGACGCAATCGCAACAGATCGATCGGTCGAGAAATTTGCCGCAGGCTTTCATGGGTGACCAGCCCCACTAGGTGATCCTGTTCGTCCAGAATGGGCAAGTGGCGAATGTGGTATTGCTGGAGTAAATTAATCGCAAAAAACAAATCGGTGAAGTTCGCTTCGTGCAAAGTCACGACTGCACAGGTCACCACCTCCCGGATCGCTAGATGTTCTAGAGAACGCTGTTCTGCACTCAGGCGGACTACATCTCGCTCTGTCAAAATGCCAAGCAGCCGCCCCTCCACCACCACCAAAACACAGCTTGATCGAGCTTCTAAATGAAGCTGCTCCAGTTGCCCATCCACAGTTTTAGCGGTTTCACAGCGTGTTCGCAGACCACTCATCTGGGCGATCGCTGCCATCACCGTCGTATCCGGTTTAACGATCAAGGGATCACGGACGATCGCAGACTTCAATTCTGGTTGGGTGAGACCTGTTGTGCTGAACATTGATTGCTAAACATTGATTTAAAGGCATTCAGCCTTCAGTATTCCCGCCAGTATTCCCGCTATCGCTGCATGAGCTGTTTAAGCCTACATGTAAAGTTTGCATCTAGAAAGCCTGTTTTGAGCAATCAAGCTTGAGTATTTTTTTCTCTAGTAGGTCTTTAATTGGGCTGCTTCCGTGAAAAACTGCCGATCGATCCCCTGGATCACCAGAGTCGTGGCAATCAAAGTCGCGATCGCCAAGATAAACATGATCAGCATCTGGTAGAGCGCGGCATTGAGCGGGTTAATTCCCCCCAAGACTTGCCCGGTAAACACGCCCGGTAAAGTCACCAGTCCAACGACCATCATCGAGTTGAGAGTTGGGATCAAGCCCGCCTTAATGGCATCTCGGCAATATTGCTGCGTGGCGCGTTGGGGCGTGGCACCCAGGCTCAGATGGGTTTCGATTTCGAGCTGGCTATTGTTGAGGGCGCTGACAAACCGTTCTCCGGCGATCGCGGCAGCGTTCATGGTGTTGCCTAGCAAAATGCCTGCCAAGGGGATTAAATAGCGAGGATCGTACCAACTGTCTGGATGCAAGACCAGCAGCGTCGTGTAAGCCAGCGTAAACGCCGTGCTGATCAAAATGGAGCCGCCCACAATCGGCAGCAAGTTAGGGATTTTTTTGCTGATGCGGTTGCGCGCCACCACGGCAGCGATCGCGCTCATCGCAAACACGATGCCCAGCACTGCCCAGGGATTATTAATCGCAAAAATAATTTCTAAGACATAGCCCACCACCAAGAGCTGTACAACGGTTCGACCCGTAGCGATCGCCAAACTGCTCTCCAAGCCTAAACGCTGCCATGCCGACAGGGCGATCGCGATCACCATCAGCCCCAAGGCAAGCCCAAGCCTGGTCAAATCAAGTTCAATCAGTCCATTCACGATCGGCTTCTCCCGGTTTATGTAAAAATTGGATTGAGCTAGAGGGCAGAGAGGAAAGGCGCAGAGAGGAAAGGCAATGTGGCGGCGGCAAGTTTTGAAATGGCTGTCTGAGCAAGTTCCCCAGCAGCGGCTTGAACACATCATGCGGGTTGAACAGATGGCGATCGAGTTAGCTCGGCAGCACAACGTCGATCCAGAAAAAGCCTCCCAAGCTGCACTGCTGCACGACCTTGCCAAATATTACAAGTCTGATCAGCTTTTGGAGATGGCACAGCAAGCAGGGTTGCCCCTTGATCCGGTTGATCAAGCGAATCCGCATTTGCTTCATGCAGATGTAGGCGCGATCGTGGCGAGAGAAAAGTTTGGCATTGAGGATGAGGAGATCTTAGCAGCGATCGCGCATCATACGCTGGGTGCGCCTGACATGAGTCCACTCAGTTGCATCATTTTTCTGGCAGATAGCTTGGAGCTGGGGCGCGGCGATAGCGCTGAACTCAACCGACTCCGCGAGCTGAGTCACCAAAACTTAGACCTCGCCGTATGGCTCACCTGCGACTATACCCTGAGTTATTTGCTAGAAAATCATCGTCTGATTCATCCTCGTGCGTTGCTAACGCGCAACTGGTTTATGCAAAAAGCGATCGCATGAGCTGCAAAAAGGGAGCGGCAGCCCCATCTCCCTTTTTAGAACTTCTTCCCTAAAAATTGTGAACGGTATCGTTAGCTGTTAGATATCCGATCTCTTCCAATTTCAGCAGCACCTTGGCAGCACTTTCCTGTGGTGTTTCTTGGTCTGTTTTGCATTCCACTTCAGGATGCAGAGGCGATTCATAGGGATCGTCGATCCCGGTAAACTGCTTGATTTCTCCGGCGCGAGCTTTCTTATATAGCCCTTTGACATCGCGCTGCTCACAAACGTTGAGCGGAGCATTGACATAAACTTCCACAAAATCACCAATCCGATCGCGAACTTCATCACGCATCGATCGATAAGGAGAAATCGCAGAAACCAACACCACAACGCCATTTCGGGTCAACAGGTGTGAGACAAAGCCAATGCGGCGAATATTTTCATCCCGATCCTCTTTGCTAAAGCCCAACCCTTTAGTCAAGTTCTGCCGGACAATATCGCCGTCTAGCACTTCCACTTTGCAGCCTTGATTCCGCAAAATTCGCTCGACTTCCATGCGAATAGTCGTCTTTCCAGCCCCGCTCAGTCCGGTGAACCAGACGGTTACGCCACGATACTTTTGAGTCATGCTTTGATCCTCTAGAGGGTAAAATAGGTGAATTCTCGGAGAAATTTATCTGAAATCATAGCCTACGATCGCCCTCTTTCAAGGCTGAGTTCGTAGCACTAGTCCTCGGAATATTCAGCAGAAGGTTCAGTCTCTCTTCCGGAGGATCGCTGTAAAGACTACAGAAGTTGTAGCTCAACTTGCGGTATTGATAAGGGGTTAAGCGGTTTTGGGCTAGAGCCTATAGCCATTTCGATCGCGGTGAAGCGGTTCTCACGCTTATCGGAAAATTTACTGGTGTTTAATTTGCAGACTTGAGTTAAATGATCAGGCTACATGTGCGATTCTGTGCATGAGGAAAATTCTCTACACTCTCGCAATGCCTGTCGGAAGCATTTCGTGAGAGAGTCTTTAAGAGTGCTGCACAATTGATATTTCTCATAGCGCTTCGTTCGCCCAGCCCGTTGCTTCCACAGCCTTGATGTCTCTAGCTCCGGTAATAGATATGCCTCTCCGCACCCATCAGATGACCGTTCACCACTCTTATACCTATGCTGGCTTTGAACTGCGACGAGGCATTCCCTTTCCCTTCGGGGCAACGCCTGTGCTGGGAGGCATCAACTTCTCGGTGTATTCCAATCATGCAACTACTGCAACCCTAGTGCTGTTTAAGAAGGACGCGCCCGATCCGTTCGCTGAAATTCCGTTTCTGCAAGAATTTCGCCTCGGCAACGTCGTCAGCATGATTGTGTTGGATCTGAACTACGAAGACATTGAGTATGGCTTTCGGATCGGGGGTCCCTTTAATCCAAAAGCCGGACATCACTTCGATCCGTCCAAAATTCTGCTTGATCCCTATGCCAAAAGCATTGGAGGGCGGACTGTGTGGGGCACACCGCTGCCGCATACAGAAGTTTATCCCTATCGCGCCCAAATTAGCGGCAGTGATTTCGACTGGGAAAACGATCGCCCCCTAGAAATTCCCGAATCCGATCTGATCATCTACGAGATGCACGTTCGCGGCTTCACGCGCCACCCCTCATCCGAAGTCCAACCAGAACATCGCGGCACTTTTGCCGGACTCAGCGAAAAGATTCCCTATCTCAAAGATCTAGGGGTCAACTGCGTGGAGCTGATGCCCATCTTTGAATTTGATGAGATGGACAACCCGCGCCACGATCCGCTGACGGGCGATCGCCTGTTCAACTACTGGGGCTATAACACCGTTGGATTTTATGCGCCCAAAGCGGGCTATGCGGCAAAAAGCAACAACCAGCAAAACGAACTGAAAGCGCTGGTTAAGGAACTCCACCTCAACGGGATTGAGGTCATTTTGGATGTGGTGTTTAACCATACGGCAGAAGGCAACGAGAATGGCCCGACGATCTCTTTCCGAGGGCTAGACAACAAAACCTACTACATGCTGACCCCGGAAGGGTATTACTACAACTTCAGCGGCTGCGGCAACACGCTCAACTGCAATCATCCGGTTGTGCGGGTGTTTGTGCTGGACTGCCTGCGCTACTGGGCATCGGAGTACCACATCGACGGCTTCCGGTTTGATTTAGCCTCAATTTTGGGTCGCGATCCGCAAGGCGTGCCGCTCGCCAATCCGCCGCTGATCGAAAATCTGGCCTTTGACCCAATTCTCGCCAAGTGCAAGCTGATTGCCGAAGCCTGGGATGCAGGCGGACTCTACCAGGTTGGCTCTTTCCCAGACTACGATCGCTGGGGCGAATGGAACGGCAAATATCGCGATGCCATTCGCAAATTTCTCAAAGGCGATGGGCTGGTCACCGAAGTGGCGCAACGGCTACAAGGCTCTCCCGATCTCTATGCCAAAGCCGGACGCACGGTCGATAGCTCGATCAACTTCATCACTGCCCACGATGGCTTTACGCTGCGAGATCTGTTCTCCTATAACGAAAAGCACAACGAAGGCAACGACGAAGACAACCGCGACGGCACCAATGACAATGAGAGCTGGAACTGCGGAGTCGAAGGCGAAACCACCGATCCAGAAGTCCTGCGGCTGCGTTGGCGACAAATGCGAAACGCGATCGCCATCCTCATGGTCAGTCAGGGTATCCCGATGCTGCTGATGGGTATCGCCGGTCACCAACGCCGCGTATTCGATCCGCGTTCGTTTGGCTACCTGAAGGATATGGGCACACTGCACGTGATTGCCACCTATGGATTGTACGGACTGTGGATCTACCAGATTCCGTTCATCATCAATGTTTTCTGCGGTCTGTTCGGCAAAAGAATGACCGACCGCAACCCCTGGAGGGCGTCAACCATGGAATGGCTCGCACCCTC
>JBBSFA010000028.1:0-11387 GCA_038239185.1 Elainellales cyanobacterium
AAATTTGGATATGCGCTGAAGCAGCCGCCGCTAGTTTCTTTTCTAGCAGTCAGCCATTTTCTAATTGACACTTTCTTTGGGCAGCCTCTCTTTTTGGCTCTAATCCTGATTTATTGCTGCCATCTGGTTTTGATTTCTAGACAGCTTTCCAGGCATTTTGAGGAGTTAATGATCACAGGCTGGTATGCCATTTCTGTTGTTTTATTTTTGGTGGCGATCGGCACGAAAGAGGCTTTTCAGTCCATGTTTTATGCGGTTCCTCTAATCTTTTTTGCGGCTGTATCGCCGATTGCGATGCCCAAGGAACCCCTCAGCCAAATTTCTCGTCCGCTGAAGCGGGTGATTGTTCCCAGTTTTCTCGTTTTTGCCCTTCTGTTGATGCAGCAGACCATCACTGTAAACAGACATGATGCCATTCATCCAGCCCGCTACTGGCAGGAGCAAAATCGGCTGGATTTCGCGATCGGACGAGTCTTATCGAAAGAGGCGATCGCACAAACGGCGATCGATGCTAATCACCCTATGAGCTGGGAATCATTTTTTGATGAGCATGGTTTTACGCCTTCTCTGGAGGCGTTCTACCAGTCTAAAAAGCTAATAGAACCCGCCTTTCAATTCACCGTCCATGAAACCTACTGGAAAGCGCGATACCCTGGCTTAGATCCGACTCAGCTCAGGCTCGAAGTCTACGAACAAACCACTGCGTCCATCAATGTGATAGTGGTGTTAGAAGATCCGGCTAGGGTTGCGAAGCTGCGGATTTTTGACAATCCCTATACTCGATCAGTCGCATCATACATGGCGACTCAAATCCCCAAAGATGCCAACTGGAAAGCGCTAACCACCATCAGAACTAAGCAGTATGGTAGACTTGTCGCTTATCGTAACCTTGCTCTTTCTAAAGTCCCTAACGGCTCACTTTGACGCAAATCTCTGAACCTCTATGCCGCATCTCTCCGTTGTTATTCCGGTCTATAAAGCTGCGGGTTGCCTTGATGAACTGTACCGCCGTTTGAAGAGCACCTTAGAGGTCATTTCTGTAGATTTTGAGATCGTTTTGGTTGAGGACTGTGGTGGCGATCGCTCTTGGGAAATAATCACGGAACTCGCCGCTAAAGATCAGCGGGTGAGAGGAATCCAGTTCAGCCGCAACTTTGGACAACATTATGGGATCACGGCAGGGCTAGACTTCAGCGATGGCGACTGGGTGGTGATCATGGACTGCGATTTGCAAGACCGCCCGGAAGAGATTTTGCCGCTCTACATCAAAGCCCAGGAAGGCTATGATGTGGTGCTGGCAAAGCGGAGAAATCGCAAAGATGCATTTCTGAAGCGTCTCACATCCTGGCTGTTTTACAAAACATTCAACTATCTGGCAGACCTGAACTACGACCCGGAAGTGGGCAATTTTCGGATCATTTCGCGCCGCGTTGTTGACAATTTTCGATCGATTCGGGAGCGGCTGCGCTTCTTTGGCGGCTTAGTAGACTGGATGGGATTTCCCACCGCCAGCATTGAAGTTGCCCATGATCACCGGGCTGATGGCAAGAGCACTTACACGTTTGCCAAACTCTGGAAGCTGGCAACCGAAACCATCATTGCTTACTCGGATAAACCCCTGCGGCTATCAGTCAAATTTGGTTTCCTGATCTCATTTCTCGCTTTGATTTACGGCTTTTATATCTTCCTCCATTCCCTGATTTACGGTTCAGTCGTGTCAGGCTGGAGCAGCTTAATTGTCTCACTCTATTTTCTTGGCGGTATTATCATCGCCAATTTGGGAATCATCGGGATTTATCTAGGAAAAACGTTTGACGAAGTGAAGCGTAGACCTTTATATATAGTGAGAAACCTGACTTTTAAGCCATTGTCGGTTGAGTCTCCCAACCTGCGATCGCCTGACAGATCGCCTGAGAAAGTAGAAGTGCATCAAACCCACTGAGCTGACTAGCTTGTCTGCCTTTTCTGTCTTTTCTCGCTTTTCTATACCCTTTTTCGTTCTCTCAGTTGAGGCTTTAGCGCTAGTGAATAGTCAACAGCAGATTCAGATTGCTTCTACCCTGCCTAGCTATCTCAAAAGAACTCCTTGGGATGAACGGGCTTTAGGGATGGAAACGTTTGAAGTGACTGATTCTTCTGACGCAGTGCTTCGATCGATCGCCAAAGCCAGATATCCAGGACACTATACCGTCAAGGTTGATTCGCTTGCCTCCAAGCAGGCTTTGCATACTTATGGCTTCTATTATTGCGATACCCTGATTGAGCCTTTTTGTCGGCAGGGCTGCCTGGTTGAATTGAGAAACCCAGGGGTTTCCCTGTCTAGGAATGTAGACTTGAGCCAAATCCGCGACATTTGCGATGGTGCTTTTATCCATGGCAGATTTCATCGGGATTTCAATATCGATCGCCACTTAGCCGATCGGCGGTATAGTTTGTGGCTCGAAGATTTACACAATACAAATTCAGTGTTCGGGTTGAAGTATCACGATGAATTAGCCGGGTTTTGGGCGTTTTCCAGCGATCGGATTCTGCTCCACGCGCTGGCTGAATCCTATAGAGGCAAAGGGTTATCCAAATACTTTTGGAGTCTAGCCTGCCAAATGCTGTTCGATCAGGGAGCCAGCGAGATTAGCAGCTCGATCTCGGTGTCCAACTCTGCCGCCATTAACCTGTATATTTCCCTAGGCTTCAAATTTAGAAATCAGCGCGATATTTACCATCTTTTAATCGAATAAGAGTCTGAGCGACCCATGAAGATTTGCGCGTTTTGCGGCTCACAGCATACCCACCCCCAATTCATTTGCAATGCCTGTGGGCGTGAACCCCAAGCGATTGCTGGGTATCGAGCCTTTGCACCAGAGCTTGCTAAGGCGAACGAAGGCTATGAACCCAGCTTTTATGCAGAACTCGTGAGGCTAGAAGCCAAAAACTTCTGGTTTCGCTCCAGAAATCGCTTAATCCTGTGGGCACTCCAGCGCTATTTCCCCAACGCCGCCTCTTTTCTAGAAATGGGCTGTGGCACGGGCTTTGTGTTGGCGGCGATCGAGCAAACCTTTCCTGATCTCACCGTGCAGGGCAGCGAAATTTTTATTCAGGGGCTGGAGCTGGCGGATCAGCGGTTAGAACGCACTGAATTGTTTCAGATGGATGCTCGCCACATGCCGTTTGCCCAAGAGTTTGATGTGATTGGCAGCTTTGATGTGCTGGAGCATATTGAAGACGATCGGATTGTGCTGAGCGAGATGTATCGGGCGGTTCGTCAGGGCGGCGGCATCTTGCTCACCGTTCCCCAGCATCCCTGGCTCTGGAGTCAAGCCGATACGTTTGCCCATCATGTCAGACGCTATCAGGCGAAGCAGCTCATCCAGAAAGTTGAACAGGCAGGGTTCAAAGTCCTCTACACCACCTCATTTGTTTCTCTGCTTTTGCCTTTAATGCTGATGTCGCGGTTGCAGCAGCAGAAACCCAAGGTCAACTACGATCCGCTGGCGGAGCTGAGGATTAAAGGCTGGTTAAATTCCCTATTAGAGAACATCCTGACTGTAGAGTTGAGGCTGATTCGATCGGGTGTCTCCTTTCCAGTCGGCGGCTCGCTGTTATTAGTTGCCAAAAAACCGTAGAATCTTTGAATCTCCCCTGGATCAATTTCACAGGTTGGCGATCGATTCTACTCCCGGTGGTCACACCATCCCTCAAGCTAATTCTTAGAATCGATCTTTAGAACCTATTGTCAGAATGACAGCTCTGCTTAACTATGACTCAGTACTCGATTCCTTTTAATGTTCCTTTTGCAACTCAAAAGGAACTTGATTATTTGGCGCAAGCTATTCAAAATCACCACTTATCCGGTGACGGCAGCTTTACCAAAAAATGTAACCAGTGGTTAGAGGCGAAAATCGGGTCGCAAAAAGCACTGCTCACGCATTCTTGTACTGCCGCTCTGGAAATGGCGGCTATCCTGGCTGACATTCAGCCAGGGGATGAAGTCATCATGCCCTCGTACACGTTTGTATCCACCGCAAATGCATTTGTGCTGCGGGGAGGCGTGCCAGTTTTCATAGATATCCGTCCAGACACATTAAATATTGACGAAACCAAAATAGAGGCGGCGATTACGGCTAAAACCAAAGCGATCGTGCCCGTTCACTATGCCGGAGTCGGGTGCGAGATGCAGGCGATTCTGGAGATTGCCGATCGCCATAACCTTTTGGTAATTGAGGATGCGGCTCAGGGCATTATGTCCACCTACCACGATCGACCGCTGGGTCAGATTGGGCAGATGGCAGCCTTGAGCTTTCACGAAACAAAGAACCTCGTTTCTGGCGAAGGGGGTGCTTTGCTAGTGAACGATCCGCGATTCCTAGCACGGGCAGAAATCATCCGCGAAAAAGGCACGAACCGCAGCCAGTTCTTTCGGGGAGAAGTGGATAAATACACCTGGGTCGATCTAGGGTCTTCCTATCTGCCCAGCGAACTGATTGCGGCATTTCTCTTTGCTCAACTCGAAAACGCTGACGATATTGCCTCGAAGCGGATGGCAATCTGGCAAACTTATCACGATGCCTTCCGGGATCTGGAAGAACAGGGAATCATCCGATGTCCTTTTATTCCTGAGCATTGCCAGCACAATGGACACATGTATTATCTTTTGCTCAATCAGCCTGAGCAGCGCAATCAACTGATCAAGCATCTCAAAGCCGAAGGCATTTATTCTGTGTTTCACTATGTGCCGCTCCATTCTGCGCCAGCAGGTCAGCGCTATGGCAGAACGCATGGAGACTTGAGCGTGACCGATCGCATTAGTGAAACGCTGCTGCGTCTACCGCTGTGGATTGGCGTGGAACCCAATACCGTGATCGAGAAGGTTCGCCAGTTTTTACTCAATCCCTAGATCCTTTAGCTGAACGAGAACAATGGTTAGAAGCTTGGTTAAACGTCTCTATTACCTCACGCTCAATCCGCTGTATAAGGTGGTCAAAGCCGAGGCGGCCGACGAAGCGCGATTAATCGTCAAAGATCAGGCAGAATATCGGATCGAACAACTAGAAAAGGAAGTCGAAAAGCTCTCGAAAGAACTGGAGCGCTTAAGAAAAGCCGATTTAGACTACCAAAGCCGGGTTGCCCATCAGGTCAGCGAAGAGTTTATCAAAATGTATAGGCTGATCGAGGATATTCAAACCGATAAAACCGACGTAAAGCTCAACGTCACCCTCGTCAGCGAACTCGTCAAGATTCATCAAAGTATAGAAGCACTCAAATACGATCGCAATGGACGAGAATAATCTTGAAATGACGCAGGACAGAACGCTACCGCAGGTTAGTATTGTAACTCCCTCGTATAATCAGGGAGACTTTGTGGAACGAACGATTCTGAGCGTGATTTGCCAGGATTACCCAAATCTGCAATATGTGTTTGTGGATGCCGTTTCGGTTGACAAGACCCAAGAAATTTTAGAGAAGTACAACCCTCACTTCGCGAAGCTGATCGTTGAACCCGACAAGGGACAGACCGAAGCGCTCAATAAAGGGTTTCGGCATTGCACGGGTGAGATCTTAGCCTATCTCAACTCCGATGATTGCTATGCTGATAAAGATGTGATTGCAACTGTCGTTCAGCAGTTTCAGGAGCATCCTGACATTGATGTCATTTATGGTCAGCGCAACTGCATTAATAAAATGGGGCGGTTTGGCTACTGTCCGCCTTTTCGTCATTTTTGCGAGAAAAGTTTGTATCTCAGCGATTACATTCCGCAAGAATGCGTGTTTTGGCGGCGCAGTATTTTTGAGAAAGCAGGCGGATATCTGGATGAAAGCTTTCATTTCGCGATGGACTATGAGCTATGGCTGCGTTTTCTGAAGCACGGGGCTAAATTCCTCTCGATCGAGCCATTTGTCGGTCTATTTCGCAGCTACGAGGATCAAAAGTCGATCGCCCGCTGGGAATCGGTGGGCTTACCCGAAATTGCCCGACTGCACCAAGCCTATCTGGGGCGCATTCTCCCCGAAAAAGAAATGGTCGATCACTACGAGGAATACTTTTTTGGGGTGCATCCCAAGGTCAGTCCAGCGGCGTTTAAGATGGCTCAACACCTGTGGGGACATTACATGATTCACAAAAAAGAGGTGCTGAACAAAATGCCGTTAGATCGCTGGGGATTTGCCGAATACGATCGCAGGTTTACGAATCGATCGCTGGCTAGTTCCTTGCTGGAAGCGACATCGGCATGAAAGTTGCGATCCAGAACCCCTATTTGGGTCAATTCGTCGCGGAGACTGAATTGGCACAGCGGCTCAGCCTAGCCGCCAAACGAGTGGGCTGGACGGCAGTAGAAGTGCGTACTGCGGCGGAACTCAAAGCCTTCCGCCCTGACTTCACGATCGCCCTGCACAACAACAGCCCCAAACTGGCGGAATTTCCCACCTATGGCTGCATGTGGAATCCGCCTTCGTTTTTCGAGGGCACTGAAAAGTACGTCAAGCATGTCCTAACTTATGACGGGTATTTGACCTCTTCAAAGGCGATCGATCGCTGGCTGCATCACCTGCTATACACCACGCCCAAAAAGTTTTTCACCGCGCCATTCTACACAAGCTGCCCCAAAACTGCCTATCAGCCGCCCAATCTAACCTTGCCGCATCTGATGTATCTGGGTTCCAACTGGGATGGGGCAAGGTTTGCAGCTTTATTTGAAGGCTTAGATGCCAAAGACTTCATGACGGTCTACGGCAATCCAGACGGCTGGAAGCACCTCAAACAGTCGTATCGAGGCGGATTGGCTTACGACGGCGAAAGCGTTTTGCGATCGCTTAATCAGGCAGGCGTAGGCTTATGTCTGCATCGATCGGAACACCGCGACTATGCGCTGCCTTCCATGCGGATCTTTGAAATTGTGGGATCGGGCGCGATCGCCATCTGCGGCGAGCATCCGTTTATCCGCAGTACGTTTGGCGACAGCGTGCTTTATCTTGATCCAGATGCTAGCACGACTGCCCAGATCGATCGAATCTCGGAGCTGATGGACTGGATTCAGCAAAATCCGCAGGCGGCGATCGAAAAGTCTGCCCAAGCGCACCAGATTTTTCTAGAACAGTTCAGCTTAGAAAAGCTGCTGCTGGATCTGCTGCCCTACCATCAGAACCTGCTTCAGCAGAAAGGCTTTGTCGCATCCCCTCAACCTGCCACCGTCCAGTGGATTATTCCGAACATTGCAGCGCTACAACAGTCGCTTGAGAGCCTTTCTCAGCAAACTTATAGCAATGCGACCGCGATCGTTGTCACTGCCGAGCCGATCGCCATTCCAGAGGTTCAAACGGTCGCAGTCCAGGCATCACCTGACAGCAGCAGTTTCCTGTGGGCAGGACTCAACGCGGTCACGGCGGATTATTTTGCCATTTTAGAAGAAACTGCGATCGTGCATCCTAATCATCTGCAAACGCTGATTTCGCTTCTAGAGCAGCATCCAGAGTGTGGAGTTGCTTACTCAGGCTGTTTGAGTCCAGACGAAACGCTGTTATTTCAGCCGTTTAATTTAGAGCAACTGCTCACGTTTGAGCTAAATATTCCCTTAAGCAGCCTTGTGATCCGGCGATCGGTTCTAGACGCTATCCTACTGCAAGATCCGCAGCTCAGCGAATTTGCCGATCGCTGTCTGCTGTTCCACTTGGTGCAGCGCACAAAGTTTTTGTTCAGCTACGAACTCACCTGTGAAACCCGGTGCGTAACTCAAACAGAGAGCCAGGGTTCACTCAAAGAAATTCAAGATTGGTCAAGCGAACTCTCACGCCTCAAATTCATCTTTTGGCATCAAGAATTTGCGCCGGGAAAAACGCTACAGTCTGTCCAAAAAGCCCATCGAGAACATCAACACTACCAAAATCAAGTTAAACAACTGCGATCGCAAATTGACAACCTCCGCGAAGTCAGCCAAGCCCAAGAGCAGCTTGCAGCCCTGAAAACAAGTAAGCTTTGGAAGCTCCGATCGGCTTGGCTGAAAGTCAAGCGGGCGATCGGATTTCCGATTGATCCCGAATAACTTCATTACTCTGCTTATGCCCTTCCCCACTCACGACGAATTTTGGATACAGGCGCGATCGTTTCTCGAAAAGTATGTCAATCCGCTCGATCCGATCCTGGCTCCCAACGAGTTCATGGACTGTTTTCCAGGAACCTATCACTACAACGTCTCCTATTTATTTTCTGCCTCGCAGTTCCGATTCGTCGTGTTTCACAAAGGCATGACCGAAGAAATTCACACTGCCCTAGCGCTTGAGGTGATCGATCGCTTCTATCCAGTGTTTGGCAATGAAGTATTCGTCATTTATGCCGATGTATTACTGATAGGAATCGTGTCCGTAGATGTAGTGCATACCAAAGTACTACTAGAGCAAGTCGAGGAACAGTTTGAAGCCGAGCAAGCTTCCATCAAACCTCCCACTTATGCGGCAGTGATTACAACCTACAATCGCCCCCAGAGTTTAGCGCGATCGCTGCCGCAAGTTCTGGCGTTAGGCATTCCGGTTATGGTCGTCGATGACGCTTCAACCCTGGAAAACTACCAGGAAAATCAGCGCATCACCGATCAGCATCAGGTGCCTTTGATTCGCATCCCCGACAATCGGGGGTTGCCCAATGCCATGAACGTAGGGCTAGACTACTGGCTTGCCGATCCCGCGATCGACTGGATTTCCTACTTTCAAGACGATGTTGATATTCATCCCGACACGATCAAAGTTCTAGAACAGATTCAAGATCGAGTCGATCGCCCCCTGCTTGCCGGACGCGATGCTCTAGAACACGCGACCTTTAACACCGCTGAAATCGCAGGATACAAGGTACTTTACAAGCGATCGATGCCCGGTCAGCACTTACACGCGCACAGAGACTATTGGCGCGGCGTAATGCCCATCCCCACGCCGTACTTGGGCGCACCCAAACCCGACAAAGGCAAGCCCGGACAGGGAGCCGATGAAGACTGGTGGATTACCTGCTGGTCACCGCAGTCTATTACCAAGCGCGGCGGCTATGTGGTTTGCGTTCCAGGACTGGTGCGATCGTTCCGCACCACAGCGGACGAATCGACTTGGGGAAATCTGAGCGAATTAACGGTAGAGAGTCAGGTAATAGCTGCACCGATCGCGCCACCCGTCATTACCCCAGCAGCTCCAGCTAAAATCAGCGCCGTTGAACCGCCCCAGCCAGTCAAAGAAACGGCGGCGATCGTTGTGCCGCCCGATTTGAGCTTAGCGGGCGTTAAAGTGCTGGTAGATGGCTATAACTTGCAGCTCACCAAAGGGACTGGCATCAAAACTTACGGCTTGAGCTTGGTGCAAGCCTTGACGTTAATGGGTGCAGAGGTCGATGTGCTTCTGAGCCGCAGCGGTTACAAAACCAACGCGATTCTAGATGAAGTGTTCTTTTACGACAATCAGATTGAAAATCGCAGCCTCTTCTTCTTGCTCAAAGGACTGGCGAAAACTGCTTCGCCGTTCTACCGAGCCAAGCGGCGACAGAGCGATCGCAACTTCGTAGTCAAACGCGGACAGTACAAAGAAGAGTTCCTGCAATATGCCGAATCTTTTAATCTGCCGCAGTGCTATAGCATTGCCAATATTTTATACAAGAAGCTGAAGATCAGAACCACCGTCAAAGTTCCTGAAAAGATTGATCTGTGGCACGCGACCTATCCGCTGCCGATCCAAATTCAGGGAGTCAAGAAGATCACGACAATTCATGATTTGATTCCGCTACGCCTGCCCTACGCCACGCTAGACGACAAAGAAAGCTTTTATTTCAAAGTGCGCGATGCCCTTAAAGAGTCTGCCGCCATCATCACCGTTTCGGAAACTACCAAGCAAGATTTGCTGACCTATTTTGATGAAGCCGATCCCGACAAAATCATCGTCACCTACCAACCGATCGCCCTAGAGCCACTGGAGGCAACCAAACGGGAAGTAACGGCGCGATTGGAAGGATATGGGTTGGACTATCAGAAATACTGGCTGTTTGTCGGGGCGATCGAACCGAAGAAAAATGTGGGTCGGCTGATTGATGCCTACGCCAGCCTAGACACCGATTATCCGCTGGTGATTGTCGGCAAAAAGGGCTGGCTCTGGGAAGATGAACTGGCAAAAATAGGGTTTGTGGCAGACGGCAGCCATCCGAACAAGCAGATCAAGCTGCTGGAATATGTTTCAGCCGACAGCCTGCGCTATCTCTATCGCGGCGCTTTCTGCCTGGTGTTTCCCTCTCTCTACGAAGGCTTTGGACTGCCGCCCGTCGAAGCCATGACCTTTGGCTGTCCAGTAATTACTTCCAATCTCTCTTGCTTGCCCGAAGTTTGCGGCGACGCAGCCATCTACGTTGATCCTTACGAAGTAGGGGACATCAAACAAAAGATGGAAGGCTTACTCAGCCAGCCTAACTTGCGAGAGCAGATGGCGATCGCTGGAAAACAAATCGCCCAATCCTTCAGCATGGAAGCTTATCTGCATCGGCTCCATGCTGCCTACCAAAAGGCATTGCTATAGGCATCCATTGTAGTACGTACTACAAATCATGTAATACGATGGTTGAGCGTATTACAACTTACTACATAAAGTTTTGTTAAGGAAATGTCCCTTGTGGAAAACTTAGTGTTTTCTGGGGAAAGCGTTGGGGAAAAGCAGCGGAAAAGTTGGGGAGAAAGTGAAGAAGCGATCGCCTCTGAGCAGAGTCATAAAAATTATTCTTGCTTTTCCCCAAGTTTTCCACAGCCCAAAGAGGCGTAAGACCCAACTTAGACAAGCATTTTCACAACTCTTCCACAGTTTCCACAGCCTCTATAGCTACTAGATCTCTTTAAAACGATATTTGAATATAAGATCTTTAGAGCCAAAAACGATCGCTTTGACCCAGAAATTTCAGGCGAAACGGGATCGGTAAAAAAAGGCAAATCAATCTAGATCTCTTTCGCAGTTAAGCGTTATATTTAGCGCCTAGTCCGATCGGCTCGCTCAACCTCCCTAACTCCATCCTCGGCTTAAATTCCCATGAAACTGATCTGCGCTCAAACTGAACTGAACACTCACCTGTCGCTCGTCAGTCGCGTTGTGCCGTCGCGCCCCAGCCATCCCGTGCTTGCGAATGTGCTGCTGGTCGCAGATGAAAACCTGCAACAGGTGCGACTGACTGGCTTTGACCTGAGTTTGGGAGTGCAGACCAGCTTTGGAGCCAAGGTAGAAGTCGGCGGCACGCTGACTTTGCCCGCGAAGCTGCTGGGCGACATTATCTCGCGCTTGCCCGATGGCGAGGTGACATTGGACAACAGCGGCGATGAGGCGATCGTCTCTCTGACTTCGGCATCCGGACGCTACCAGGTGCGCGGTATGAGCGCTGAAGAATATCCAGC
>JBBSFA010000029.1:0-11292 GCA_038239185.1 Elainellales cyanobacterium
CCCGCCTCAGAGTTGTGCGTCGCCTGGGCGAACTGCCAGGTCTGTCGCGTAAAACTCCTCGGCGGGCATATCCACCTGGTCAACATGGTCAAGCTCGTAAGAAGCGTTCTGAATATGCAGTTCGCTTAGAAGAGAAGCAGAAGCTTCGCTTCAACTACGGCGTTTCTGAACGCCAAATGCTCCGCTATGTCCGAAAGGCGCGGCGGGCAGCAGGTTCAACGGGGCAAGTTTTGCTCCAGTATTTGGAAATGCGGTTGGACAATACCGTGTTTCGTTTAGGGATGGCTCCTACGGTTCCGGGCGCTCGTCAGTTAGTGAATCACGGTCACGTCACGGTCAACGGTCGCGTGGTCGATATTCCTAGCTACCAGTGTCGCCCCGGCGAAGTCATCGGTGTCCGAGACAGCGATCGCTCTCGCGCCTTAGTGGAAGCCAACCTGCTATTTCCGGGTTTGGCTCACTTGCCGAGTCACTTGGAGTTCGACAAAGCGAAACTTCAAGGCAAGGTAAACAGCGTGATCGAGCGCGAATGGATTGCGCTACAGGTGAATGAACTGCTGGTGGTGGAATACTACTCGCGTCAAGCTTAAGTTCAATTTCGGCGGTTTGGTTGCATCTGCGCGGCTGCGGTGCGACATCTAAAACTCTTCGATCGCTTCTCAACTCCGTCAGTTGGGGAGCGATCTTTGTAGGGAGCTAGCCCAGCTAGCCGCCGATCTGCGACATCGTGCGGGCATAAGCCCCGATCGCCCCGGATTCGCGCTGCTTGTAGTTAATCACAGGTTTTTCGACCAGCAAGTTCTGTACCCGATCGCGTAGCTCATGAGTGGGGCATCCCGATCGCAAAGCCGACTTCAGATCGAGCTGTCCTGTCTCGTTCAGCAGGCAGGGACGCAGCCAACCGTCTGCGGAGAGTCTCATGCGGTTGCAGCGATCGCAAAAACATTCCGACATTTGGCTAATGAAGCCCAGCGTTCCTTTGGCTCCCGGAATCCGAAAGACATCGGCAGGGCCATTGCCGCGCACCTGCGCCTCGGTCAATCCCCAGCGATCGCGAATCCGCCGCCGCAGTTCTTCCGAATCGACCCAGCCCTGATCGCCAAACAGTCCAGCATTGCCAATCGGCATAAATTCAATGAAGCGAACGTGCCATTCTTGCTCCAGGCTAAGCGCGGCTAGATCCAGGACTTCGCGATCGTTGATGCCGGGAATCACGACCACGTTTAGCTTTAGCGGATTGAATCCTACCCGATGCGCGGTTTGGATGCCTTCCCAGACCTGCTGCCAGCGCGATCGCCCCCGTTGCCCAATGATGCGATCGAACGTTTCTGGCTCCAGCGAATCCAGGCTAATGTTGATTCGCCGCAGTCCAGCCTCATAGAGATCTTCTGCCATCTCTGCTAAGCGGAAAGCATTGGTGGTCATCGACAAATCCTGCGTTTCGGGCAAAGCCGCGATCGCCTGCACTAGCTCTACGACGCTCGATCGCAGCAGTGGCTCACCGCCCGTTAGCCGAAAGCGAGTAAAGCCGCAGGGAATAAAGACTTCGCGCAGCAGCAGCAACAGCTCCGCATCTGTCAAAATGTCTTGCTGCCGGATGTACTCCAGCTCTGCATCTTCCGGCATACAGTATTGGCAGCGGAAGTTACAGCGATCGATTAGGCTAATTCTCAGGTAATCAACAACAGGATTCACAATAAGTTACCAAAATGGTTAAATTCAAGCCTTGAGTTGATCTTAGCGGGCTTTACCGATCGCGACCGAGCGCACACTAGACGATCGCCCCAGTTTTGCAGTAAGTTCAAAGGCGGAATTGGCGCAGGGAGCAAGAGAAGTGACGATCGCAGCAGGACAACCGCTGACCAGCAGGGGGCAATCCTTTGTCTGGGGACAGCAAACCTATCTGATGGGCATTCTCAACGTCACACCCGACAGCTTTAGCGATGGTGGACAATTCAATACGCTAGAAACCGCGATCGCGCAGGCGCAGCAAATGGTCGCAGCGGGCGCACATCTGTTGGACATTGGGGGACAATCGACCCGCCCTCAAGCTGAGGAAGTGCCTCTGGAAGAAGAACTGCGGCGAGTTGTGCCTGTGATCAAAGCCTTGCGGTCTGATCCATTGATGCTGACACCGATCTCGGTGGATACGACTCGGTCTGCGGTAGCCCGTGCAGCGATCGAGGCTGGCGCAGATTGGGTGAACGACATTTCGGGCGCGGTTTTCGATGCTGACATGCTGCCGACTGTGGCTGAACTGCAAGTGCCGATCGTGCTGATGCATCTGCGCGGCACACCTAAGACCATGCAGCAGTTCACCGATTACAAGGATCTAATGGGCGAAATCTCTGAGTTTTTGGCTCGTCGGGTGGAAGCCGCGATCGCATCTGGCATTGCAAGCGATCGAATCATTCTTGATCCAGGCATCGGCTTTGCCAAAACCTTTGATCAAAATTTGGAAATTTTGCGGCGCTTGTCGGAGTTGCGATCGCTGGGCTGCCCGATTCTAGTCGGAGCCTCCCGCAAGCGATTCATTGGTCATTTGCTGAACCAGCCCGATCCCCAGCAGCGAATCTGGGGAACCGCTGCGACCTGTTGTGCGGCGATCGCGGCGAAGGCAGATATTCTGCGCGTTCACGATGTTGCGCCCCTGCGCGAGGTTTGCACGGTGGCGGATACGATTTGGCGATCCTAGAACGTTTATGAAGCGGTTTTTGGCTTCTCTGTGCCGCTTTCCAAAGCTGGGGCTGGGGGCTGAACCGGGGCAGTTAGTTCATCGTGGTGACGACGGCTGCTGGGATCGTAGATCAGCTCAGAAATGCTTTCGGTGAGATCGCGGGGATTCATGAAGACTACTTTAGAGTTGTTGCTTCGGCTCAGTTCAAAGTTAGCATCCACATACTTTTGAGCAACCAGGTAGCGCAAAATCTCTTGAGAACCCATATTGTCTGGAATAGCGCGGCGAATTTCTTGCAGCGATTCTGCCAAAGCTCTGGCATGGCTGACGGCAGCTTGGTGTTCCCCTTCCGCGATCGCGATCGCCGCTCGTTTCTCGCTTTCGGCGGCTCTTTCTTTTTCCAGCGAGTCCTGCACGCTCTTAGGTGGCTTAATGTCCTGAATCTCGACGCGAGTGACTTTGACTCCCCAAGGCTCCGTCGCTTCATCCAGGCTTTCCAGCAGCGATCGGATGATTTTGCTGCGGGCGGAGTTGGTGTCTTCTAGCTTCATCCTGCCGACTTCCGATCGAAGCGTCGTCGTCACCAGGTTTTGCAGCGCTGATTCAATATTCTCAATTTCGTAATAGGCTTGCTGAAGCTCCAAAATCCGCCAGAAAATCACGGCATCTACGTCTACCCGCACGTTGTCTTGGGTCGTGGCACCGCTGGCTGGCGTGTCTAGAATTTGCTCCCGCGTGGAAGCTTCGATCACGACATAATCCACAAAGGGGATGATGCCAAAATTTAGCCCAGGGGTTAGCTTGCGATGGTATCTACCCAACCGTTCAACGAGGGCTTCATTTCCTTCGGTGATCCGGCGAGTTGAGCCAACCGTGCCGCCAATAATTGTTAAAAAGAAAATAAAAGCCCAAACGACTGATTCCATAGATTTTGCTTTCCTACTGAGGCGATAGAGAGGTTCAGCTTAAATATAATCCGTCCGCCAAAAAGGGGAGCGTTCTTTCCAGGTTTAGCCCGCTTGGTTTAGCCCACTTAGCCTACTTAGCGATCGGCAAACTCATCCTCAAACGTTGTGGGCAGGATGATCAGCGTATTGCCCTGCCGCCCCACCACATGAACGACTTGCCTAGGAGGAACTGAAACATCAGAAATTTGGCAGCGCGCTTTCCAAAGTGCCCCTTCATAGGTCACGACTCCTAATTCGCCTTTGGGAATCGTCTCAAACACAGTGGCTTCAATGCTATGCCGCAGGTCTTTGGACTGCTTTGGCACCATGCCGCGCAATACCACTGCCAGCGCGATCGATAAAATGCCCCAAAGCACGAGCTGAATGAGGACAGAAGGCACAGAAAGCGCCGCGATCGCTGTAATTACCGCAGCAATGCCCAACGCTGCCGCTACAGGCTCACCGACTACTAAACCCAATCCTAAGAAAATCAGTCCGCCAATTAACCAATAAATATGAATATTAGGGATTGCCTGAGACAAATTCACGGTAGCTTCCCACCCTTACTGAGTGTTGTGTGATTAAATGTGTTGAAAATAGCGATGTGTTGAAAATAGCCATAGCTTGAAGGATATCTCTATGTTGAAGCATAGGTGAAAATTCGGTCAAAAACGCGATCGGCGCGATCGGCGTTTGAGCGTGAAGAACTGAAGACCCAGCAGCGGCAACCCACCCGGCACAATAAACATGACGAGCGGCAAATCGTGCAGCAGACAGATGTTCCGATTATCACACTGCGGCTCACGAGACTTGGAAAGCGTTCCAGAGACCAACTGTTCCATGGGCAGGGCTGCCATCTTGAGCCAGTTGGAAAAGTTGGGCGGCAGATCAGAGTTGAGCCGCAGCTTTAGTTCAGGTGTAGAAAAAGACTGGGCATAGGTTGGGTTTAGGAAGGGCGCATAGGTTGAGGCTTGGGGAGTCAGTTGCTCAATGAAGGCTAAGCTGACACCTTGAAGTAAGACACGCAGCGGCTCTGTTTCGCTATCGGGACGCTCCCGGACAAAAATGCTTTGGGTCAGCGATCGATTTAAGTTCGTCGGATCACCCACGCTCAGGTGCGTTGCGCCGATCGCCGTGAGCAAATACTTTTTGGTCTTGAGCTTAGTAAACGGCAGAAACTGCTGGCTGACGGCAGGCGTAATCGAGTCATCCGTAGCCGCTAGCATCAAGGTCGGAATCCTTACCTTGGCGAGGCTGGCTTCATCAAACAACCGCCCGATGATCGGATTGAGAATAATAGTCTGGACAATGCGCGGATCGCGTAAGTTTGCCGTATAGGCGGGCAGGTCAGCCGCGCTGCACTGTAAGACATCGGCTGGCGATAGCGCCACCGGATTAGGATCATTGCAAAACTGCCGCAGCGACTTGAGGCTCAGCGGTGCGCCTGCTAGCGCTAGGGCAGTATAGCCCCCTAGCGAGTGCCCAATAATCGTCACTTGGTTCGTATTGAACTTGTCGTGCAGTAGCTCCGAGAAGCGATTGAGCTGACTGAGCCGATCGAGTACAAAGCTGACATCTTTGGGGCGATCGATAAACTCAGTGGCAGGCAAAATGCTGCTGCTGTGCGGCGAGTCTACCCCGCTACTGGTCAGCCACGCCACGTTGCTGGCGGGATGCTCGACTGCCACGACGGTTAGCCCATACGAGGCTAAGTGATGCGCCAAATAGCCTAAAAAGCGGCGATCGGCTCCAAATCCGTGCGAAATCACGACCAGTGGTCCCTGCGTGTGGCGGCTCCAATACAAATCAACCGGAATGGTGCGATCGCGATCGTAGTCGCGTAGGGTCATGGTTTGTTTCCAGACCCAATAAGAACCCGTTTGGGTAGGGTCAAACGGCAGCTTAGTCGGCTTGGCGTTGACTGTGAGTTCCCGCTCTAGCACCGAATTTAGGGTTTGACTTTGCCAAGCGGGCAGATTCATCTGCGACACTAGGGCGATCGTGGAAGGCGCGTCAATAGTGACAATTCGGGAAGGAAACGATCGCAAAATGCCCAAAACGCTCATGCCATCCGATCGAACAGCGGCTTGCGATAAAGCGTATTTCAGCTCAGCGGCATCTGTGTCGGGCATCGCCACTTGCAGCGTATTCAAAAACCGCTCTCCGGCAGAAGAATAAAGCAGATCTTCGACCAGCTTATTGCCCACATTGGGATCAAGCTGAAGCCGACTGCCTAATGCCTGCCGCACCTCCGGGGTCAACAGCGGCGCATAAAGGCTGAGACTAGCTGGAACAGTCCCCGTTTTGGCAAAGAATTCTAGATCCGCGATCGCCACAGACTGCTGCAAGGGCCCCATTCGCACCGTCACCTGTTCTGCCGCTTGTCCCGGTGCAGCGCTCCAGCCCAGGGTCAAAACGACTCCACACAGCGCTCCTTTCAGCCAAGGAACCTTTCGGTTACGGCGCGAGAACAAAACAGCGATCGCGAGGAGAGTAGACAAAAATGATCGGGGGCGGTTCACGGGCATCTTGGTGGGGAGCGTACAAATGAGCCGGATATTGCCAATTTATAGGCATTCTAACTTGTGAGAGGGTGGGGGAGCCACAAGCCCTGTAATAGTAGTTATGGCTGGAGCGTTAGGACTGCTGCGATATTGGGTAACTTAAACCTGTGTTTTGCGACCTCGTCGTGTCTGGGATGAGAAAAACCTATGGTTACAGCGCAGCCCATCTATAGCCCAATTATTTTCATTGGGCGTAAGCAAGAGATGTCAACGATGATGGACTTGCTTCATGCTGACGTTGATGACCCTAGTTCAAAGTGGATGCTTTCTGTTCATGGCGAAGGTGGCATTGGCAAAACCCAGCTCTTGTATCAATTTGCCAAAGTTGCACAGTCTTATTATCTTGATGCTCATCCCCTGGATCAACCGCCGCATAAGGTACTGGGGGTGGCTCATCCGATCGATTTCTACTTAACTGCCAATCAAACAGAAGCAGGAATTCTCAAAAGCCTAGCGGATCAGCTTCCTCAAGCGGAGTTTCAGGCGTTTTATACCGTGCTCTATGGGGAGTACCAACGCTCAGGCGACGAAGAGCTGCTGAGAGCTAATTTTTTAGAATGTTACTCGAATCTGGATGCCGATCATATTGTCCTGTTGTTCGACACGATCGAGCGAGCGAGTGATGCCGCCCAACGGTTTTGTAAAGAGGTACTGCCTAAACTGAAGCAAGGTGGAAAAGGGCAGTTTGGGACTTTGATCATTGCGGCTGGGCGGGAATCCTTGACTCGGTTTCTCACAAACGATGGGATTCAGGATTATCCCTTAAAAGGGTTATCTCAAGCAGAGATTCAACAATATTTTCGGCAGTATTCCCAAAAGAGATCGCGTCAGCCGCTGCAACAAAACGCTCTGGAAAACGCCCAGCCCTGGATTACTCCCTCATTTATTACGCGAGTTACAGAACTCTCCAAGGGACGACCGATCCTGATCGCCTTGACGATCGACTGGCTCAACTATGGCAACATGCCAGATGATTTTGCGGTTCAAAGTCCAGAGGCATTTGAACAGTTGATGGTGGAGCAAATTCAGGAACTCCGAACGCCTGAGGATCAAATGATCTTAGCCATGGCTCAACTCCATCGCCGCTTTGATCAAGGCTTTCTGCAAACGATCTTCGGCTTCTCTGAAGCTCAGGCTCAAGCCATGATTCACTCATTGACGCGGTTTTCGTTTGTCAAAACGCACTATGCGGCAGATGGGGAAATCGATAGCTGTTTGCTGCATGATGAGATGCGGCGCTTAGTCATGAACTATGTCTGGAATCGTTACGATCCGAACGGCGAATTGAGGCAGGAATGGAGCGCGAAGGCGGTTGCATACTACGAGCAGTTGATTGCAACAGTCAGCGAGACGCAACAAAATTTGGCACTGCGCCAAACGCTGGAAAGGGAACGGTTATGTTACTGGTTGCAAACTGATCTGACAGCAGGATTTAGCTACTGGCGGCAATTGTATGCCAGGGCAGGTTTTCCCCATGAAAAAGAAGCGCTCAATCAAGAAGTGCAACTGTTTGAACGCAAGCTTTCCGTTAAAGATCAACTGGAACTGAAATTTTGCCAATCCTACACAGACTATGAACGTCGCGACTATCTCGCTGCGCTGGAAACATTTGCAACGGTCTTAGCCCAAACCTCAGATATCACGCTGAAGGCAGAAATCTATCCCATGATGATTTACTGCTCGACTCATTTAAGCCAAATTGAGAAAAGTCTGGCTTTGGGGGCAGAGAGTGAAGCGTGGTTTCGCCAGGAGCTAGAAAAACAAGAGCCAGAAAAACCGCTGGCATCAGCGGAAGTTCAGAGAAAACTGCAACATGCTTATGGCAAAACGTTGAATGCGGTTGGGTATGCTCACCGCAACCAGGGACGGTATGACACCGCGATCGCCTATTACGAACGATCGCTAGAAGTCCTGGGAAACCTGGTGCAGGCTGATGCCGATCGGGCTTCCACCAAAACGAATCTGGCTTATTTGTTTCACTTAACGGGGCGCGATCGAGAAGCAACCGCCCACGGCAAAACTGCCCTGAAAATCGCTGAACGCCATAATAACCTGCGCCAGTTGGGATTGACGCATAATGTGTTGGGCATTATTTCTGCGAACTCGCTGCGAGAGCAACAGGCAAGCAATCATTTTGACCAAGCCCTGCATTACTTTGAAGCCAGGGAAGATTTGCGGGGGCTGGCCTTAGTCAAAATTGCGCTCGGTCGCATGTATCGCCAGATTGGTTGGAGTCAAGTGAAACCCGATCGCCAAAATTTTACCTCTGCGGCTGCTAACTATGCCAGAGCTGCCAGAATGCTGGATGAAGCGGTCGTGCATGTCCGATATAGCAACCAGAGCATTTTGATTGATGCCTACAATGAGAAGGCGACCCTTTTGCGCGAACAAAGCCGATTTGCAGAAGCGATCGATCTCTATCAGAGAAGCCGACAGGTTGCTGAAACGATCGGCATTGCGATCAAAGTCGTGGATAATCTAGTGGACTTGGGGGTGACTTATGATTTGCAAGGCAACTCATCCGCCGCGCTCCAGGCAGCAGAATCTGCCCTGAAAATGGCTGAGCCTCTGAACTCTCCTCATCTGTTGAGTCGCGCCCAGCGCACGATCGCCAACGTGTTGTTTAAGTTGGGAGACTATGATCAGGCGATCGAAAATGCGGTGGACTCCTGTATCAAGATCCTGGAACAAGATCCTTACAGCTTTAAGAACAGTCCCGCGAAGCGAGAGGTGCTGCATGAGGAGTGGCTGACTTGGCTGACAGAAGATTTGATTCAGAACCTTCCCAGTCAAGCTCTCAAGACCGCTAAATGTGCATATTTGATCGATCGATGGGAAGCTGCTGAGGTGCTAGGGAAAGTCCTGGCTGATCACTACCCAGGGTTTGTGATTACCCTGGAAGATGTAATTGCAGAAGCTGACAATTATCCCTGAGACAATCATCTCTGAGACAATCATTCCTGATATGAGTCAACCGCAAATGGAATACCGCAATAGTGCCCTAGCACTGAATAAGCTAGACAATTCTTTGGGAGAGATCGTTGTCCTTGAGGCACTTGCGGGTTATGGTAAAACCGCTTTTTTGCAGGAAGTGGCTCGGCAGCGCAAAACCCAAGATTGGCTGGCTGAATACATTCCCCTGACCCAAAGTATGAGTCCTGCTGATGTTTGGACAACGATGCTTCACAGGCTCAGCGGCAGACGCGATCTGCCTCCTCAAGAGTTGGACGATACGCTAGCTTGGCTCTCTTACAACCTGCCTCACGGCAAATCTCTGGCGGTTTTGTTCGACGATGTTCATGCGCTGCAAACCGAAACCCTGACCTGGGTGCAAACCGAATTTGCGCTCAAACTCAAGGAAGAACTTTTCAGCATTAGTCGGGGCAACTTTTTGCTGGTTTTTTCTGGACAAAATATCCCAGGTTCTCCAACCTCCTGGACTAGCCATCGCCGGATCGATCTGCTGCCTTTCGATCGCAATACCATTCAACAGTTCGTTGATGCGGTTCCTAGCACTGAACTCCAAGAATTTCTCAAGTTAGCTCGTCATAAGAAATGGTTGATTGAGAAAATGATCCGCCTGTGTGGTGGACATCCCAGAGCCTTACTCCAACTCCTCCAAGAAATTAGAACTGGGACATGGCAGCCCCATCCTAGGCGATCGCCGGAATACGATCGCGCCATCTTTGAGCAGCATATCGAAACTGAAATTAATCGCTTGACCCGTAACTTAAGCGATTCCTATCGTTCAATGTTGGAAGGGCTGAGTATTTTTCGCTCCATTCACTCCAGTATTGTCAGAATTATTCAGCAAGATGATGCAATTCGGAATCAAGATAATCCGCTCGAAGTGGTTCATAAACTGCGAACCAGCAATTTGCTGATTGCTAGAGAATCGATCCTAGTCCCAGTCATTCGGAATGGCTTAACCACGCGGATGATGCTGAACGATCGGCAGCGCTATCTCAGCCTTAATCAGATGGCGCAGCTTGCCTACCAAAATTGGCTCGCCCGCTTTGATCGAGAGCGCCCTTTTGAAGATGCCAGAAACTATGCCGCAGAAGCGATTTACCACTGCCTCTGTCATTCCAATCAGCCAGCCGTCTTGCAAAACTGTCTGCGGACGGTGATCCAGCGTTTAGATCAACTCCTGTTGGATCAGGGCGCTCAGGGATTCAGAAGTGACCAGATGTTAATCGAACATCTGGCGTATGATGACGACATCAATACGATGCTCTCAGACTACGGGTGGTCGATCGAGCAGCAGATCACAGAGAGCAGGCAAGCTGGGGCGATCGCAGCTCAACCCGCCGCTAGTCCGGCTGGAGCTGAGTATGCTGCTGGAATTGTGGCAATTCTTGACGCGAATCGGGCGGTCGTGGGGACAGGATTCTTGCTTCAGCATCAAGCAGAATGGCTGATTGTCACCTGCACCCATATTTTGCAAAAGCTGGATTTGCAGACGAATCAAACGATGCAGTTGAGCCATTTTAGTCCTGATATCGGTGAATTTGAGGCAGAAGTCTTGCAGTTTCAGCCGCCGTCAAAGCCTGCCTCTCAGTGGTGCGCCTCCGAGGATGTCTCTATTTTGCGCCCGATAGTATCGCTCTCCCAGCATCGCTTGCAGCCCTATCCGCTCCACGATGGGCAACTGCATCCCGGCGTATATCCCAGCGGGGAACGATCGGTCTGTTTTGGCTATGCCCAAGATCGAGTGAATCGGGGGGACTATATTATGGGTTTGACATTTGCTCACGAAGTGGCTTCAGGATTTGTTGCCTTAACCAACGGGGGCACAGAAGGGGTTAGACCGGGCGTGAGTGGTGCGCCTTGGGCGAACACAGAGACTCAAACCATTGTGGGCATGGTGCAATCGATCGCAGCCAATGGCAGCCGCGCCTATCTGATTCCAGCCAGCGTCATTTTGCGCGTGATTGCAAACGTCGTATGCTAATAGGTTTAATATAGAACCCATTTGACATCTTTTATAATGGTGAAATAAGGTATCTACACCCTCTAATCTAGTCGCTATGGCATATTCCAGCAGTCTCACTGATGCAGAATGGGAAATTCTTGAACCCCTGCTGCCTCAGATCTTACCGCA
>JBBSFA010000030.1:0-11227 GCA_038239185.1 Elainellales cyanobacterium
AGATCAAGAACTCAAGCTCTATACGCAATATCTCAGAACCTACGGTACACCCGATATTTTGATCGTGGGCAGTTCGCGATCGCTGCAAGGGATCGATCCAGCAGCATTACAAGCGGGACTGGCAAAACAAGGCTATCCAGGACTCAAAGTGTTCAACTTGGGGATCAACGGCGGCACTGCCAGGGTGAACGAACTGCTGCTCAGCCAGATTTTGGCATCCGGGCAACTGCCTCGGCTAATTCTCTGGGGCGATGGCTCGCGCGCGTTCAACAATGGTCGCCCTGACATCACCTACAACGGCATTGTGGCATCACCGGGCTATCACCGAGTCGCCAATGGCGATCGCCCCATTCCTGCCCAAGCCCGTTGGGATCTGCCGATGCTACGAGCCGCCGCAACCAAGGCGCTCTCTACTCCGGCTCAATCTGCGCCTGCCGCCCAGCCGAGCGCACCCGATCTAAATGATTTGGGGTTTGAGGCGATTTCGGCAGTCTATAACCCGGACACCTACTACCAGCGCTATCCCCGCGTTTCGGGCAGCTACGATGCGGACTATCAAAATTTCAACCTGAATGGCGAACAGCAATCTGCTGCGATCGCAGTTGCCCAGTTTGCCCGCAGCCAAAAGATTCCGCTCGTCTTTGTCAATTTGCCGCTGGCATCTGACCATCTAGACTCAGCGCGACGCAGCTACGAGCAGCAGTTTCGCCAAAGTATGCAGCGGTTAGCCCAGCAAGAGCAGTTTACGTTTACCGATCTGAGCCAGCAGCCTGGACTGATGCAAAACAGCTATTTTGCCGATCCTAGCCATATCAATCGGCAGGGAGCCAAGGCGATCGCACTCCATCTGGCAGAAATGCAGTCGCTTCCCTGGCAAACCTTGCGATCGTCACCCAGCCAGCCTTAATCGCCGCGATCGCATCTCCATCGCTTGCGATTGGGGTCGCGAGTCGTCCACAATATGATCTACTGAAAGAAGATTTACGCGAGTGGGCAGTGAGGCGGATCAACGCTGCTTCACTCACACAAAGCCATTATCCGAGGGAAGTAGAAGTGAGTCACGGATTGGATTACGACTTGGTGATTGTAGGCGCTGGCGTGGGCGGACACGGAGCCGCGCTTCATGCGGTGAGCTGTGGACTAAAAACCGCCATTATTGAAGCAGCAGAGATGGGTGGCACCTGCGTGAACCGGGGCTGTATTCCTTCCAAAGCGCTGCTGGCAGCTTCGGGTCGCGTGCGCGAACTGCGAGATACGGCACATCTGAAGGCTTTGGGAATTCAGGTCGGAGCCGTCGCTTTTGAGCGGCAGGCGATCGCGGATCACGCCGTTAGCATTGTCACCAAACAGCGCGAAGGGTTGATTGGCAGCCTCAAACGGCTGAGCGTAGACGTAATTCAGGGCAGAGCCAAGCTGGCAGGCTCCCAAAAGCTGAGCATTACCACGGCGGACGGCGAAAAAACGATTACGGCGCAGGATATCATGCTGGCTCCCGGCTCTGTGCCGTTTGTGCCGCCCGGCGCTGAAATTGATGGCAAAACCGTGTTTACCAGCGACGACGCGATCAAGCTGGATTCACTGCCGCCCTGGATTGCGATCGTGGGCAGCGGCTACATCGGCTTAGAATTCGCTGACATCTACACCGCCTTGGGTTGTGAGGTGACGATTATCGAAGCGCTCGATCAACTCATGCCGGGATTCGACCCGGATATCGCCAAGCTGGCTCAGCGGGTGCTGATCACGCCTCGCGATGTCGAAACCAAATCGGGTTTGTTGGCAATGACCGTGAAGCCGGGATCGCCCGTGGTAATTGAGCTAGCGGATGCCAAAACCAAAGAAATCGTTGAGGTGATGGAAGTGGATGCCTGCCTGATTGCGACCGGACGGATTCCGGCAACCCGCGATCTGGGCTTAGAATCCGTGGGCGTAGAACTCGATCGCCGCAACTTCATCCCCGTGGATGACCAGATGGCAGTGCTGTTGGACGGTCAGCCTGTGCCGCATCTGTGGGCGATCGGCGATGCCACGGGCAAAATGATGCTGGCTCATGCCGCCTCGGCGCAGGGCGTGATCGCGATCGAAAATATCTGCGGTCGTCCCCGCTCGATCGACTATCGCAGCATCCCCGCCGCTGCCTTCACCCATCCCGAAGTCAGCTTTGTCGGCTTAACTGAGCCTGTGGCCGCCGAGCTTGCCAAAGCTGAAGGGTTTGAGATTGCCGCCGTTCGCTCTTACTTCAAGGGCAACGCCAAAGCCCTAGCCGAAGGAGAGACAGACGGGTTGGCAAAAGTGATCTATCGTCCAGATACGGGCGAAGTTTTGGGCGTTCACATTATTGGACTCCATGCCTCTGACTTGATCCAAGAAGCCGCCAACGCGATCGCAGAACGCCGCTCTGTGCATGAACTCGCTTACTTCATTCACACGCATCCAACCCTCTCCGAAGTGCTGGATGAGGCATACAAGCGGGCGATCGGCGCACACTAATTTTCTGCGGATCGCAAATCAAACAAAACCAACTATGCAAATTCGTCGCCGCCACCCCAACCGCACCATCGCCGTTGAGTATATTCGCTATCAGGCATCCGTGCCGGACGGCAAACCCCAGAACATTCTGGAAGAAATCGTCTGGCAAAAGGAAACAGAAGTCGCTCAATGGCGCGATCGCGTCCCGCTAGCAGATCTACAGAAACAGGTGCAAACGCTGCCTGCTCCCCGCGACTTTGTAGGGGCTTTGAAGCAAGCGAAAACGCAGCCCGCCCTAATTGCCGAAGTCAAGAAAGCCTCCCCCAGCAAGGGGGTGATTCGTGCCGACTTTGACCCTGCGGCGATCGCCCAATCCTACGCCCAAGCTGGAGCCGCCTGTCTTTCAGTGCTGACGGACGAAAAGTTTTTTCAGGGCAGCTTCGAGAATTTGCAGCGCGTCCGAGACACCGTAGAGATCCCGCTGCTGTGCAAGGAATTCGTCATCTATCCCTACCAGATTTATCTAGCGCGATCGCATGGAGCCGATGCCGTGCTGCTGATTGCGGCAATTCTGTCCGACAAAGATCTACAATATTTCCTCAAGATTGCGGCGGTTTTGGGCATGGCAGCGCTGATCGAAGTTCACACGCTGGAGGAACTCGATCGAGTCCTAGCGTTGCAGGGGGTCAGGCTGATTGGCATCAATAATCGCAACCTGGAAGACTTTTCTGTGAACTTGCAAACGACGCAGCAGCTTCTGGAACAGCGAGGCGACCCGATCCGCGATCGCGACATTTTGATCGTCAGCGAATCGGGACTGCATACTGCGGCTGATTTGCAGATTGTCCAGACAGCCGGAGCTACAGCCGTGCTGATTGGGGAGTCGCTGGTGAAGCAGCCTGATCCAGGGGAGGCGATTCGATCGCTATTTTCTGGCATGTAGAGAGTCGGTCAAGAAAGTTAAACTTTAAAAGCATTAGATACTGGTATCTAATCTGATATCAGTTCTTTAGTTTTTTTGGTAAGACGGCTACCTGGTAGACCGCCATAGATTAAGGCAGTTCGCAGATTTCACCCGTCCTAGCAGATTTCACCCGTCCTATCGGTTTTGGGTGCATACTGAAGCTGTCAGTCTTTAGATGTTAAGTCAGTTCTTAGAGGTACATTACTTCTTAGAGATTTATTCCCTAGACGTAAGTTACTTCTCACTTGTCTTCCCTATCCAACCTCTTATCCCAGGCTGCATGGATTCTATCCCTCTCCCTTCCCATATTCACTACGAGCTGCTGCTTCAGTTGCTCGAACGCCAAACGATGCATGCAGTCGGTCGTCGTTCCCCCCAGCGAGAGCAGGTGCATGAGCTAATCGTGACATTGCGAAAAGCGATGACCCAGCAGAAGCATCTTGAAGAAAGCTGCCAGCGTGCCCAAGTTGCGATCGAATTTCGCTGGTCGCTGAATCACGCGACACCAGCATCGGAGCCTGATCCAGTCAATCCGGCGAAGTAAAGGCGGGTTCACGCGATCGGGGTGAGCGAAGGCTGAATCCTATCTCAACCCCTGCGATTTGCTGCTAAACTATGGGCTGCGCTGTGGGCTACGGGCTGCGCTATGGGCGACTAAGTGTCACCACTCTAAGCGGTGAATCTGTTTGTGTTGGGAGGTTTTGGGTGTCTCAAATTGACTCCGTGCGCGATCGCACCTTGGCGATCGGGGAAGACGCGATCGGCACTAGCACGACCGAAGCGATTGCCTATTCCGAACTACAGATCACCTCTGCGGACTATCAGGCTTTACTCAGTGAGCTGGCTGACGCGCAAGCGCTGGATCAGGAGCGCCTCAGCCGGATTCATCACCTAGAACAGGCGCTTGACCAAGCAATGACCTCGCTGGAAGAACAGCGCCTCACGCTGAAAGACCAAGCGGTGCTAGAAAGGCAGCTTGCCGCCACCGAAGAATTCGCCTCCGTGCAGCAGCAGGTGATTGCCCGCTTTAAGCTGCAACTTGCCGAGCAGCAGCAGGCTTTGGATGCCCAAATTCTGGAAACTCAGCAGCGGGATCAGGCAATTCAGGAATTGCTGGCAACGATCGAAACGATGACGCAGGCACAGCAGCAGGAAGTCGAAAGGCTGCGCCTACGCCTCTCTCAAGATCAACAAGATGCCCAATCCAGCCGTAGCCGCGTGGATAAGCAGCTTCAAGATTTGCAGGCGGCACTGGAATCGCGGCAGCAGCGTGTTTCCAGCCTGGAATCAGAAACCCTGTCTGCGCGTACCTTGACTGCCAGCCTGCAAGGGCAGCTAGAAACCTCGCAGCAGCAGATCAAAGAGCTTTCCAGCAGTTTGCGCCAGTATCGATCGAGTCTTGCCCAACTAGAGGCGCAGATCGAGCAAACCCACATGGCCTTAGAAGCACGGCAGACTTTAGCCTCCTCGCTGCACTCTATTCCTGCCGCTGAGCCGCCGATCGCGCTTCAGCAAGAACTCGCGGGAGCCTTACGCCAAATTGAAGCGCTGGAAGAACAGCTTGCCCAACAGACGCTTTACCAAACGCGATCGCAGCAGACCCAGCAAGAACTCACCGCCGATCGCGATCGCCTGCAAGCCCGCGAAGCCGAGCTAGAAAAGCAAGCTGCCGAGATGCAAGAACAAATCCTCCAGCAGGCGCAGCAGACCACCGAATACGAAACTGGGGTGCAATACTGGCGCGATCGCCATGCGACCAGTCAGCGCCAGATGGCACACACGCGCGATTTGGTGGAGCAAGCCTTGGCGATCGCTGAAACCGATAACGTTAGCCCCACGCTGATCGAACTGCTGGCAGCACTGCAAACCATCCAGCCCGCCATGCCACCCGAACATCTGGAGCCGCTGCCGATCGCAATGCCGCTGCCGCGCTTGGGAACGGTCGAACTGCCCAATTTCCTGGTGCGTCGCCGCGCCCAAGCCAGAGAAGGTGCAAGCAAAGGCTGAGAAGTACCCTTCTTTCCATCTGAGCCTCGTACCTGAGCGGATTTCCGCCCTCGCTGAGTCGTAAAGTCCTGAGTAGGCAATCCCCTGGATTGCACCTATGCTATGAGATATAGCTGTCTAAGCGAGTTTTTAAGGGAGTTGGGGATATATGGCTAACTTTGGAAATCTAGTCCAAAAAGCTTTCTATTTGGGCGTTGGCGTTGCCTCGTATGCTGCCGAGAAAGCCGGAAGCACCTTGGGTGAGCTGCGATCGCAAGCCCAAAAAATCGCGGATGAAATGGTAGCGCGGGGCGAAATCACCGCCGAAGAAGCAAAGCGAATGGTCGATGACATGGTGAGTCAGGCACAGCAGCCCAACCCAACTAGCGCCCCACCGACTGAGCCGCGCCGCATCGAGATTTTAGACGAGGAGGCTGAGGCTCCCTCTCCTGCCTCGCCGCCTAATCCCACCCAAGCTGCTGCACAGCCCGTCAATCCCCAAGCAGTTGAGAACCTTCGAGATCAAGTTGCAAAGCTTCAAGAAGAACTGCGAAGGCTGAAGCGCGAGTAAGCACTCCAAAAGTAAGCTAGTTGAGCATCCGAATCAAACCGCTAGATTTTAAAACCCGATACTGACTATGGACGGTTGGCAGCAAGATTTAATTAAATCCTTAGAAGCAGTCACAGACGGCTTCGATCAGCTTCTCCAGGAAGTCGGCAAAGAGATGAACAAAGCCGCCGATGCCCTGATCGAGATCACGGAAGAGGTTGCGGAAGGCATTGAGCGCGCGTTGGAGCCGATCGAAGAAGCAGTCAGCCCGACATTGGGACAGCTAGACGATCAGCTTGTGGATTGGTTTGAACCGCTGTGGCAGGCAATTTTGGGCTTCGAGTCTACGCTCGATCGCGCTGCGGAGCCGTTTACGCATACGGTTGAGCCGTTGATCAACCAGCACCCGGTGTGCGTGGGCTGTCGTCACTATCACGGGCAAGTCTACAGCGGCACGATGTTAGTTTGCGCCATGCACCCTTATGGCATCACAGATGGCGATCAATGCCCGGACAAAGAGCTGATTTCGTGGTCTTTGCCGTCTACTTCCTTTTCAAATCCCGATTCTGATGACGATGATATCGAGTTCTAAGCTTGCAAAAGTTTGAAGTGCAAAAGTTTGAAGCTTAGATGAAGCGGCTAAAACCCTTGAGATTTTTCCGGGTTCACTACCCCCTCGTGAGTATAAAAAGATGGTAGATGCACCCTAATAAAACTCCTGGCTCAAACTGGGGTTTTTTATTGCCTGGGGGTTTCTTATTGCCTGGGATTCGAGCTATGCAGGACGATGCACGATCGCCTCAAGTACTCGCCGCCGATCGCCTTTGTTAATGCCCACTAGCCGCACATAGTCTGCTGAATGATCGTTAAGACAAGCTTCTAGAGCCGCGATCGCCTCTGCGCCGTTGCCTTCAAACATGCCGTAGCAGTTCCAGGAGTTGGTGCGGAAGCGGCGCGAATCGACCCACTCAATTCCCAGCCGCTGCCCTTGCGCCAAAAGTTGATTCACCTGCGCCACCAAATCAGGAGTCAGCAGCGTGCTAGAAGGCTGCCCCATCGGTGAGGTCTGCGCTCCGTTGGGCTTCACCGAGCCGTTGCCGCCGTTGGTCTGGGGAAGCTGGACTGGATCGCTCTGGACTAAAGCGCTCTGGGCGCGATCGACCTCTCCCAGCTTGCGGTTGAAGTAAAGCGATTTGTTGTATTCCTCTGCCAGCCGCATTTCCTGCACCCGTCGCTGTTCCTGCACCATCTGCTGACCCACCTCAATCAGGTGCGGCAGGCTAAAGTCAGGACGGCGGAATTCTGGCGGCGACTCGGCGCTGTTGACCACCCGCAGCGAAATTTTCTCGATCCCAACCCGCTGCACCAAATCGCGCACCTGCTCATCATAAAGGCGCGATCGCAGTGCCCCATAGAAGTCGATCGCCTGGTCGGGGAAGGTGTTCACCAGTTGCTCGACTTCAGAACGATCGACGTGATCGGCTTCAAAAATGCCGCTGACGATGCCAATGCGATCGTCTCGGTTCGGCTCCCAGTAAAACTTTTCCATCCGTCCGTCGCGGATCAGCGGCGCATAGAGCGTCGCGAAATCGTTGCCCGTGACGATGATGGGGATGCGCTGAATCGGTTCAGAGTCATAGCTGCCCGGAAGCTGCACGTTGGTCGGATTGTCGGCAATGTTCATTAGCGTGCCGTTGACCAACTGCGTGTTGACGGTGTACTGCGTGTACTGATCCACCCGTCCTGCCCCTGCGTCGATGTCGTTGATCATCAGCACTGCCATCCTGCCGCGCACCTTGACCAAATCGGCTGCTTCCCGGTAGCGCAGCCGAATCAGCCGCGCTGGATCACCCGCATCGGGGCTTTCCATCTCACCTGCCGACATATGCACCACTTCGATGCCCATCCGATCGAACACCAGCTCACACTGAAACGTTTTGCCTTCACCTTTGCGCCCGTGTACGCCCAAAATCAGCGGCACTTTGACATTGGGGAGATTGAGGTAATTTTTAGTGATGTGAACTGAGAGTTTATCGAGGAAGCGGGGGGCAATGTAATAGCTCATAGGGCATTAGTATATTTTGTCTGCTTAAAAAATGATTCCCTCCAGGCTTTTAAAAGTACCCGGATGGGGAATGCGATCGCCTTTCCATTCTTCCACAATAGGAATCAAGACAGCTCAAGTAAATCACTAAGAGGTTAAACTCATGTCTTTCCAAATTACATCGCTTGCGACGGGTCAAATCGCTAAAGTTGAGTTCAAAAGCAATCCTGATTTCAGCAACGTTGCTTTTAACAACTATAACGGCGGCAGCGGTGCAAAAGCGCTAATTATCTTCAACGTGCCTTCCGCGATCGGCAGTATGCTGGCGGTTAGCCGTCAGTTTGGCGGTAGCCAACCCCTACTAGTGGACGTAGACCACAATCCTCAGCTAGTCGGCGGCAACTACTACGAAGCCAGCTACGCAGGCAGAATTGAAGTCCAGTAAGTCGTGTTCCCCTCGTTGAATCAGCTAGAGTGAATCAGCTAGAGTTTCGATTGCTTTGAGTGCATATACCAACACCAGATAACACCGGGGTGAGTTGAGCAGGTTCAACTCACCCTTTTCTTATTTTTCTTATTTTTCTTATTTTTCTTATTTACCGTTCTGATTCATGCGATCGCCCTTTTCTTCAGAACCGGAGTCAACTGCTCTGGCAACCCTGCAAGCTGAATCGCGTTGCAAGCCAGCTCATAGGCAAACTCGATCGATCGTCCGGCTCCCAGCGCATCATAAAATCCGACCGAAAATTCGATCGCGGCTCTGTCTCCGATCGCCCGATTCATGCCAATCACGTAGGGAATATGTTGGGCGATCGCGGTGGCTTGTGTCTCAGAATAGCAGGCGTTTAGCACTACACATTCCACCCGATCGGCAAATAGCCGAAACAGCCCCGCTAAAGATGTGCCGTCAACCAGCTTCATTTTGCCTGCGTCATCTTCAAACACTAAGCCCGCTTCTGAGCCAGCCGCCGCTTGATCCAGCGGAACCAATTTTCTGCTGGTCGCGATATCTGCGACGCTAGCCGTTCCCTGACCATGCCCACAAAAATGGACGATTTGGGGACTGTGATCGAGCAGCGATCGCTGAATATCTCTGGGACGCACCGCCCACTTAGATTGCAGCGCAAAGCGATCGCGGTATTGCGATCGGGTCAAGCCTTCTGAGATGTCCCGCACTTCTTCATCCAATCGCAGACGCGAAGCATCTTTGGAGTTTGCCGCCAAAATTAAAATCGTGCGGATCGGCTGACTAGAGGCATTTCCTGTCATTTGCTGCACGATTTGCAATGCCGCCGCCAGATCTTCCCGGCTATTTGCCTTGACCTTGACCTTTCTCTCCCCAATTTCTACTTCAATTTCAATTGGGCTGTAGCCCGATCGTTTCTCCAAAAATCTGAAAAGCGGCTGAAGGTTGGGCGGCTTGACTTCAGTTCTCAGGATTCCCGGCAGAAAGCCACCCAGGGTCTTATTTCCAGCGGGCGGATTGGGATCAACCACGCGCTCAACTGACTCGACCTCATCCAAGTCTTTGAGCTGCGTCAAAAGCCGCCTGGATGCCTCATCCAACTCTTCGGCATCCAGATCGGGATCGGCAAAGTGGATGTTCAATTTGATGGTATCGATCGCCATTCACAGATCCTCAGAATTTAGGTCAAATTGGGCTTTCTGCAAAGCGTGCAGGCTGTTTCAGTTATATCAGCCCCAAAATCTCGGTTTCTGCAAAGTTGGCTAAATCTTAAGAATCCCCTCTAAACTCTTCAGAGTAGGCTGCAACCCCTTCTCATGGCTCTGAAAATTACCAACGCCCGCCTGCCCGATCGCGCTGATCTTTGCGATATCACGCTCACAAATGGCATCATTACCGGGATTTCATCGGCAACTGCTCCTACCAATCCCACGATCGATGCCCAAGGCAACCTGGTGATTCCGGGACTGATCGACGCGCATTTTCACCTGGACAAAGCGCTGCTGCTCGATCGCTATCCCGCACAAGCAGGCGATTTTGCCGAAGCGCTGCGGGAAACCTCACGGCTGAAGCAAGAATTTACAACCGAAGATATTCAAGCCCGCGCCAGTCGCGCGATCGAAAGTGCGATCGGGTTTGGCATTACGGCAATGCGAAGCCATGTCGAGGTAGACAGCAGCGTTGGCTTAATCGGGGTGGAGGCATTGCTGCCGCTGCGATCGCGCTACCGGGATTTGATCACGTTGCAGCTTGCAGTGTTTGCCCAGGAAGGAATTACAAATCAGCCTGGAATTGAAGCATTACTCAGAAAAGCAATGGCAATCGGCGGTGATGCGATCGGTTCTGCACCTTATGTTGATCCCGATCCAGAGCAAAATGTTCGCATCGTGTTTGATATTGCTCAGGAATTCGATCGCGATGTTGATTTCCACCTGGATTTTCTAGATGACGATGAACCGTTGCTGCTGCCGTTTGTGATTGCAGAAACGATGCGACGAGGCTGGCAAGGGCGAGTCTGTTTAGGACATCTGACGAAATTAGCAGGACTCTTGCCCGAAGAACTCAAGGCGATCGCTCCCCAAATTCGCGATGCCGGAATTTCTGTCCTTGCCTTACCTGCCTCTGACCTATATATGATGGGACGCAAAGATTCCCATAATGTCCGGCGTGGCGTGGCTCCAGTCCACCAACTAGCAGAGTTTGGGGTCACAACAGGACTTGCAACCAACAACGTCCAAAATCTATTTACACCGTTTGGCGATGGCGATGTGCTCAAGCTCTGTACGCTGCTGGCGCAAGTGCTGCAACTGGGGACGATCGCCCAGCATCAGCGCTGCTTGGACATGGCAACGACTTTAGCCGCAAAGGCGATCGGCATCGAAAATCACAGCATCGCCGTCGGCAATCCAGCCGATTTGGTGATTCTGGAGGCGAAGTCGGTGAGTCAGGCGATCGGCACAGCGCCAGTCGGACGGACGGTGATCAAGCAGGGCAAAGCGATCGTGCAAACCCAAATCGTGCAAACCAAGCTAGAGCAACTGTGGAGCGATGAGGCGGATTGAGTCCACCACTACTACCCGCTTCGGAATTTTGCGATTGGGGCGATCGGGGCTGTGGATCTCTGGCGCAGGCGGGTGAGATGGCTGAGCGTGAAGTGAAAAGCCAAGCGAGGACAATAAGCTGTAGATCAGCGCAAAGAGGAAGAGAGAGGCAAAAACCAGCAGCAGGATGACGAGATTCCTTTTTTTGGAA
>JBBSFA010000031.1:0-11012 GCA_038239185.1 Elainellales cyanobacterium
ACAGGCGGCGAACGACCCTAGCGGGCAGTTCATCGAATAGCTCAGCCCGATCGTCCGGGCGCATTGAGTCGATCAAATGTCGCACATCCGCCGTCTGCAAGGAACTCAGTAGCTCTTCTTGCACATCCGACGGCAAATATTCAAAGACATCCGTTGCCTGATCTTTCTGCAATAGTCGGAAGACGATCGCTCGCTGCTCTGGCAGCAACTCGGTAATGTAGTCGCCAACATCAATGTCGGGAAGCTGGCTTAGCTCCAATTTCATCCGGTTCAGCTCGGCTGGATTCGAGCCTGCAGCCAATTCCGACAGGGAAAACTGTTTTTCCTGAGTGAGCATAACATCCTCCTGTGACCTCCCTCGCGCAGGGAGTCACAGGCTTACGCAGAAACCAGGCTCACTGATGCGAGGGAGGGGGTGTACTGTGGGGTAATGGACTTCGGTCCACCATAAGATTGAATAATTCAACATCAATACCAACGAAAAACGCGGCATCGCTAGTAGATATCCTAGCGCCAACGGTAGCCAATCAACAGATCTAAATCAAATTTTCACACTAGGGACAGACTAAATCAGAGTACCCATAAGTGATTTCAGGTAGCGATCGATTAGGCTTGTAGCGATCGCGATTTGTAGCGATCGCGCCTTGACCCGTCTTCAGTGGAACGCTAAATTTCTACTAACGAAGGGCACTTTTAAATACAGACTGCGTTTTTTGAAAGAGGGTTTCACGATGACTATTGACTCTGCAAATCCTCTGCCTGTTTTGCGCCCTTGGGATGCGGGGCAAGCGGTTGCAGAACTGCAAGAGTTGTTGTGCGCCCACGGCTTTCCGCTGCGAATTGACGGCGACTTTGGCTCAAGAACCGAAACCGCCGTCAAACTTTACCAGAAGCATCACGCTTTGCGAATTGATGGAATCGTAGATGCGAAGACTTGGGCATCGCTGCGGGCAATGGTAAAACCGGGAACTCGGCTGCTGCGACTGGGGCGATCGGGTACAGATGTTTTGGTGCTGCAAAAGTTACTTTGCATCAATGGCTTTGAGGTCAATCGAGATGGCTACTTTGGACAAAAAACTCAGGCAGCATTGATTGCATTTCAGCAACAGCATCAGCTTCAACCCGATGGGATTGTTAACGCTGTAATTTGGACATTGCTACGCGGCAACAAGATTCCCCAAGCTCCGATCGCCCCTCTGAAAAAAAGGTTTTTGCTGTAGCTCAGCTCATCTCTAGCATTCGTTGAATCGGGCGAAGCGCCGCTTGGCGGATGTCTTCTGGCAGGGTAATTTCGGGCGATCGCGTTTTCATTGCCCAGTAGAGTTTGTCCAGCGTATTCAGCCGCATGTGAGGGCATTCATTGCAGGCGCACTGGTTCAGCGGCGGTGCAGGAATGAACGTTTTCTGCGGCGCTTGCTTTTGCATCTGGTGAATGATGCCTGGTTCAGTCGCAATGATGAAGGTAGAACTCGCGCTCTGTTGGCAATAGTTGAGCAGCGCGGTCGTGGAGCCGATGTACTGGGCATGTCGCAGCACGGCAGGCTCGCATTCGGGGTGGGCAATCACTTCGGCTTCGGGGTGTTCAATCTGAAGCTGCACAATTTTCTTTTCAGAAAAAGTTTCATGCACCATACAGCTCCCCTGCCACAGCACCAAGTCTCGCCCGGTTTGCTCCATCACATAGCGACCTAAGTTGCGATCGGGGGCGAAGATAATCGGCTGGTCAGCGGAAATCTGGCGCACGATTTTGACCGCATTGGAGCTAGTGCAGATGATATCGCTGAGGGCTTTGATCTCGGCGGTGCAGTTGACATAAGACACCACCAAATGTCCCGGATGGTCTGCTTTGAACTGAGCAAAGGCAGCGGGGGGACAGCTATCGGCAAGCGAACAGCCTGCGTTCAGGTCGGGCAGCAGAACCAGCTTGTTGGGGTTGAGAATCTTGGCGGTTTCTGCCATGAAATGCACGCCCGCAAACACAATCACATCCGCTTCTGTGGCGGCGGCTTGCTGCGCTAGACCGAGGGAATCGCCAATGTAATCCGCAATGTCTTGAATGTCTGAATCCTGGTAGTAGTGCGCCAGAATCACGGCGTTTAATTCACGCTTCAGATCTTGGATGGCGGCAAATTGATCGATCGGAGCCTGGACGGATTTTTGAGCAGAGTTTTGGTAAGAAAGCGTGGTTGCAAACACAGTAATTACGATTTCCTTTAGATCTAGTTGCAAAAGCTAAGGGTTGTAATTTGCAATTATAGTCTTTTTTACCAAAAATTGTGGAGGGCAAAGTGGTAGTTTGCCCAATTTCACCGCTGGTTAGATCGCCTCCGGCTCAATGCCCAACCAGCCCTGCAAGTTTTGCTGCTGAGCCGGAGCAGGTTGCTCTACCGCTACCAACTGGTAAGCGATCGGACGCGGCTCAGTCAGCGTCACAGTGCGTGTAAGCAACTCATCTTGATGAAAGACGGTGAACTGCACCGAATCGCCTGGACGGTAATCCTTCAGCCGATCGCCCAATTGATCTGCCTTGACGCGGAGTCCATCGATCGCCAAGAGTTCATCGTCTGGATCGATCCCTGCTGTCTGGGCTGGAGAATCCATTTCTACCGCTTTGATGACTTCGCGACCGTTTTCAGATTTGGCGACCAAGCCTAAGTAGGGGGGCTGCGCTTCAGCGCTTTCGGGCTGCACTTGTAGCCCAAAGGCTTGTAGGTATTGGTTAAACGGCAGTTCTTCAGTCGTATTTAGCGCCAGATCGAAAAAGTCTGACAGCGATTCTTCTGCCACCGACTCAATCACCTGCTGCAATTGCTCTGGCGTAAAGCCAGTTTCAGGTTGTCCAAACTGCTGCCAAAGCTGCCGCAAGACATCATCTAGCGATCGCTGGTTTTGATGGCGCGATCGGATCAGCAGATCCAGCAGCAGCGACACCATTTCGCCTTTGAGATAGTAGGAAATCTGATTGTTGTTGCTGTTGGCATCGCGGCGATAGAGCTTGATCCAGGCATCAAAGCTAGATTCAGCCAGAGGCTGGACTTTGCGACCGGGAATCAGCAAATACTGCGAGATTTCTTTGCCCAGCAGCTTCAGAAACGTCTTGGCATCGTAAATTCCGGCGCGCAAGGGAATCGTTAGATCGTAATAGCTAGTCGTGCCTTCGCTAAACCACAGCGAGGGCGTGTAGTTTTCGGCTTCGTAGTCAAACACCTCCAAGCCTTTGGGACGAATCCGCTTGACGTTCCACAGGTGAAAGAATTCGTGGGCAACCAACTGCATGAAGCGCTGATAGCGTTCTTCGTTGCGAAAGCCAAAGCGCGAGTACAGCAGCGTACAGGAGTTTTTGTGCTCCAATCCGCCGAAGCCCTGCGAGGACAGGTGCAGCAGAAAGAGGTAGCGATCGTAGGGCAAGCCGCCAAACAAATCGGCTTCTGCCTGAATCACTTTCTGAGTATCGGCAAGCAGGCGATCGCGCTCAAAATTTCCCTGCCCCCAAATGGCGAAGGCGTGCGGCTTGCCTGCCGCCTCAAATTCAAAAAGCTGATGGATGCCCACCTCAAACGGACTATCGACCAGCGTATCGAAATCAGCAGCCTCAAACGTATTGATTTCACCTGCTACCGCAGGCAGGGTCGTCGCGATTTTCCAGTCGGGCTGGGGTGGGGCGATCGTGACGCGAATCGGCTGCTGCTCCAGTCCTGGCACAAAGAAAAAGAGGGCAGCGCCGTTAAAGAATCCGTGCGTCGCGTCTAGATGGTTGGTTCTAACAGTGAGTTCATTGGCAAAAACACGATAGCGCACCGTGACTTCTGCGGTTCCAGTCGTGTCTACCTGCCAGTGGTTCTTGCTGCACTTGCGCCAAGTAAGCGATTTAGCGCTGAAATCTTGGACATGCCGTGCATATTCCCGGACTAGGTATGATCCAGGTGTCCAGACAGGCATCTTCAAAGCCAGCGAGTCGGTTTGCCAGTTGCTAATCCGCAGTGTCACCTCAAACAGGTGCGTTTGGGGCTGGGGCATTGCCACCTGATAGTAGAGTTGCACGTTGGTCTGGAGCGGTTCAGTCGATCGAGTTTGGATAGCTTGGGTCATGGCGGCGATCGCTTGCAACAAAGTTATGGTTTGGCGTTTATTGTGCCTTTCGCGATGCCAAACTGACAACTGCAAAATGTAAGCTTACGCGATGTGCAACTAATACGCCCTCATCCCAACCCTTCTCCCTAGGGAGAAGGGCTTTCGGAAGTTTTCTGGTTCCCTCTCTTTGGGGAGAGGGCTAGGGTGAGGGCGTATTTCAAGCGATCGAGATAAAGTTGCACATCTCTTGAACCTATTGGACTCGCCCCGCTAGATGCGTGAGCTGGCGCACGTTGGTTAAGTAGATCGCCTGTCGCGCTGGAGCGATCTTGATCCAACCTTTGCTGTCCAGTTTTTCCATAATCTTGCTGGTTTCGTCGGCGCTGATGTCACTCACATCTGCCAAATCTTTGAACGGAATGTTGTAAATTTCCGTGCCGTATTCGCAAGGACTACCGTAGGTTTCGCCTAGCGACACTAGCGTATTGGCTAGCTTGATTGCAGGCGGCTGGTAGCGCAACTGAAACCGAAAGTTAGTTTGGCGGAGCCGACGCACCATAAGTTGCAGCATCCGGTGATGGAGCTGCGAATCTTTGAAAAGGGTTTGGATAAAGCGTTGGGCGGAAATGCTGAGCAGCTTGACCGAAGAGAGGGCGACCACATCCGTCGATCGCGGCGACTCGTCCAGGATTGCCATTTCACCAAAAAAATCGCCCCGTCCCAAAATGGCTAGCGTGGCAAAGTTATCGCCCGCATGACGGCGAACTTTAACCCAGCCCGATTCCACAAAGTAAACCGCATTGCCCCAAGCATCCTCCATCAGCACGGCGCGATCGACAGGATACTCATGCTCAACCGTGATCGACAGCAGCCATTCGATCGTTTCAGGGCTGGCAGCATGGAAGAGCGGAAACATTTCGCCAAAGACAGCAGTCTGCATGGAAACAATTCAGATTATGGGTCAGATTATGGGGTTGTCGCGTCGTCCTAGAGAGTACCGTAATAAACGGTTCAGCTCAGATACATTACTGTCTAGCCTATACTACCCAATAACGCTGGAAGATTTGCACCGAGGAAAGGGCTGTGGCTAGACGAACTCTTCATCGAAATCTGCTAAATCTTTTAACTTCTTTAACCTAGATTTCCGCTATAGCCTCTAGTCTAGGGAATCTGCTGTAGCCGTAGGATGCGATCGATACTGGCAAAAACCCGTAGAATCTAAGTAAATATCCGGAAATATTACTCTTTAAGCGAAAAAATGATGTGGACATAAAGCACTGCTGATACCACATCCCTGGCTTCTTCGAGAATCTGGGGATCTATGCCCAAAGAGTTGTGATGCGTTACGGCTAGCGCCTAACGCATCCTACAAAGCTCGATCGTCTGATTGCTTCGTTTTTTTAACCAAATTTGAGTTTGGCTATGGCTCATCGGTTTCGTCCGTTTCGGTGGCAGACAGGGCAACTGCGCCTGATGTTAGAGGCATTGACTGCGCCTGCTGCCGATCGCCCTCATTGGCTCACGATCCTGCTTTGGTTGGGCATCCCCACCATGCTGCTGATTCCCATTGGGATTAGCTTTTGGGCGGTGAGTGATTTATCCGGGCTGCCTACGCTGCCGCAATGCTTCGGGGTGTCTTGGTCAGACGACAACTCTTCTGCCCGTCTGTACTGCGCCAAAATCAGCGCCGATCGCCACACGCCCCAAGATTTGCAGCAGGCGCTCACCTTAGTCAGCCATATTCCGCGCACCGATCCGCTGCGGCTGCAAACCGATCGCCGGATTCGACAGTGGTCAGATGAGTTGCTCCAGTTGGGCGAAACGAAGTATCAAGATGGGGATCTGGATGGGGCGATCGAAATTGCGGAAAAAATTCCTCAAGTGGCTCAAACCCGCCGGATTGCAGAGGATCGGATTCAGCAGTGGAAAGACACTTGGGACAAAGCCAACGTTTTGTCGGAAGATGCGAATCAGAAGCTCAGAGATAAGGACTGGTATGGGGTCTTGGCAACCGCGCGGCAATTGCTGACTTTAGGCAATCGCTATTGGGCAACGACAAAATACGAAGACCTGATGCAGCAATTGCAGGCAGCCAAAGACGATGACAAAACCAAGAATAAGCCCAAAGCGGCGAATAATCGTCCCAAAGCTGCCCCCGGTGAACCTACATTTCTGTCACAGCTTCAGCAAGAGCAAGCCACCGATGCCCGCGCCCATCTGAGCAAAGCCAAAAGTTTAGCAAACACAGGCACGCCAAAAGCCCTGCAATCCGCGATCGATGAGGCGCAACAGATCATCTTTGGGTCACCCGGCTATGATGACGCGCAGGCGGCGATCGATCGCTGGCAGCATCAGCTTGAGCTAAGTGAAGATCAGCCTGTGCTCAATTATGCCATTTCCCTCGCCAAAAAAGGTGACGAAGCTTCGCTGCAATCTGCGATCACGGCAGCCAGTCAAATTGGCTGGGGACGAAGCCTTTACGACCAGTCAAACGGTTACGTTGAGCAATGGCGCGATCGCATTTTTGAGCTGCAATCTGAAGCCCGTACCCGGCAGCTAGAGGAAATGCAGCGCAACAGCAGCGTTCCTGACTCTGTTCCTCAACCGATACTCAGATCCGCTCCCTATTTTGTTCCCAGAGCTGTTCCGCAAAATTTCTCTGAGGAGAGTCCTAAAAGCGATTCTATCCAGCCAGCCGATCGCTCTACTTCACCTCGTCTTAATTCATCGCCTGCGTCTCTGAATGCGCCAGCCTCCAGTCCTTAACAGGCGATGATATTTTTGTGTTTAACCCGGTCGATCGCTAGCTTGCTGACGCGCTTGCTTCACCATGTCGATCAGGGTATGGTGCGCGTCTTCGGAATCTTGAAGTTCGTGGTCAAAGGTGACTCGCACGGGCAATGTTTCTTGCTCAGTTTGGACAAGCAAATCCATTCCCTGCGGATCGATTTTGAGCATCTGTGCCGCTAGTGCAGTTTCAGCGCCGCCAAAAACTTTGGCATATACGGTGACTGCTTCGGCGTGGTCTTCGTTCATGTGCTTGCAGATGCGATCGCTCACTTCTGGAGAAAATACGTCAGCCATGCGGTTAGTCCTAGGTTGCTAATCTATTGTTACGAAAAACGCTGAAGGGATCAAGGAGTACCCTGTAGATAAAACATTGCCAGCCGAATCAAGCTAGTCGCGATAAAGGCAACCAGGATAAAGCTGATGGAAACATTGAGAATATCACGAAACTTTTGCATGGAATTTGCATGAGAGAAAACAGGCAATACCTCTACTGTACCGGAGTTTGCCTACCGATTCAGTCAGTCCTCGACGATCGAATTCGGGCTATGAATCGTGAAAGAGATCGATCGCTGGAAAGCCCGATCGCTAGCTGCCACCGATTCAACCACTACAGGGCTGGACGATGCCGCGATCGCAGGTTTGGCAGGAACCGCGAGAGGAGGCTGCGACGGGGCGACATTGGCGCGGAGCTGAGTTGAGCGCAGATTAGAAGCGATCGCCAGCAAGACTCCAGAGGCAATCAGCACAGGCAGCGGCAACGCTAACCCCTTTGCCCACTGATAGAACTCGGCTGTGCCAAAAAATAGGACTAAGCAGACGATCCAAACTTGCATGAGCCTCCTCAAATTTCGACTTCCAGCTTCTAATAATCGCGATCCGCGCGATCCCTAAGATGGCGAGGTCACCGTTAGCTCTCCGATCATGCCCGCTTCAGTATGCCCTAGAATCACACAGCGCAGCTTGTAAGTTCCCGGCTTAAGCGGCACAAATACCCATTCTGCGATCGCCCCCGGTCGTAGCTCTAGCTCATGGATTGCGCCTTTAATTTCGACGTTGCCTGCGTCCACTTTCTGCGTCCAGATGCCATCGGCAAAATCCTTGGCGGTAAAGTAGTGTTTCTAGGTGCTAGGGTTGTCTAGCACTAGCTTGTAGCGGCTGCCTGCCTGAAACTCTAAGCGATCGGGCACAAATGTTAGCTGATTATCGGCTGTGCCCAGATGCATCTGAATTTCAGTAGCGGAAACTGGGGCAGCGATCGCATCGCCGCCCAATAGCAGCACGCAGAATAAGCAGACTATCCAGACGCGAATTAACTTTTTCATGGTTGGAATCGCCAGAGGTTTGAGGGAATCCCTTCTGATCCTTCAGTTTACTCCGAACCTTTTAGAAGTGCGGCAAGCTGGCAGGATGGGGGCGATCGGCGGGTCGATGTTCCAACAGGCAATAGGGGCGCGAGTAGCACAGCGGCATTTCTAGGGCGTGGTCTTCTAGAAAGCTGGGACGATTCATCACGGCTGTAGTTGCACCGTCATAGACGATCTGCCCCTGGCTCAAAATCACAGTGCGGCTACACAGATCCACAGCTAGGTCTAGATCATGAGTCGCGATGAGCTGCGTGAGCGGCAGACTTTGCAGCAGATAGATAAGCTGACGGCGCGATCGCGGGTCAAGTTGGGCAGTCGGTTCATCTAGCACCAACACCTGCGGTCGCATGACCAAAACTCCGGCGATCGCCACCCGCTTCTTTTCGCCGCCTGATAGATTACTGGCGATCCGAGTTGCATAGCGGGCTGGGTCAAGCCCAACTGTGTGCAGAGCATGATGCACTCGGTGATTTAACTCTGCCCCGCGTATGCCCTGATTCATCAGCCCAAAGGCTACGTCTTCCCAGACGGTGGGCATAAAAATCTGGTCGTCTGGATTCTGAAACACCAGCCCCACAAAGTTGCGAACGGCTTTTAGCGTTTTTGGGGTCACTTCGATTTCGCCAATCCGGACTTCGCCCGTTTGGGGTAAGAGAATGCCGTTGAGATGCTGTAAAAAGGTCGATTTGCCCGACCCATTGGCTCCCACGATCGCCACTCGTTCGTTTGGCTCAATGGAGAGTGAAATCTCTCGCAAAGCCTCCGTGCCATCTGGATAGGCATAGCTCAGATGTTGAATGTCGATCGGATTATGATGCATGAAAGCACAAAATTAGAACTGCCAGGAAATGAACTGTCCAAGTAAAGTCAGGCTGAGCACCAGCGTTAGAAACGTTTTGTCAATTTGTTTCTCCTGGGGAATTTCCATGATAGGCGGTAAGCCCGTATAGCCACGAGAAAGCATGGCTTGATGCACCCGATCGCCTCGATCGTAGGTGCGAACAAACAGCGACCCAATCATATTGCCAACTACCAGCCGCTGATGTTTGTTGCTGCCCATCAAGTTCCGGGAAGCAGCCGCACGGCGCATCGTGCTAAATTCCTCCAGCAAAACATAGATGTAGCGATACATCGCCGCAAAAATAGCCACCAGCAAAGGCGGCATTCGCAAAGCAACTAGAGCATGAAGCAAATCCGGAACCGCCGTCGTCAGCACCAGCAGATTCAGCATCAGCAGGCACAGCACTGCCTTGAGCGCGACGCTGCCCAGCACCATCAACCCGATATCCGTAACCTGGAGCCAGCCCCAGTGCCACAAAACGATGCCCTCGCTGCGGAACAAAGTGCCAATCAGCACAACGAACAAAAAGGACGATTCGATCGCCACTCGCTTAAGCAGCACCAATAACGTAATCTGGGTCAAGCAAAGCAGCAAAGCCAGCCCGCTTCCATAAACCACCCACGTCCACCAGTGTCCATTGGGGGTCAGCGCGGTTGCCAAAACAAAGAGCAGCGAACAAACTAATCGATTCCGAGGGGTCAATCGATGCCAGAGCGAAGTCCCCTGGCTATCGATATCAAGATGAAAAGCGCCAATATGGAGCAGCATAAGAGTGGAGCAGCATAAAAGTCTATCCGCAAAGGACGCTAGGCGCGATCGGAATCACCTGAGTGGTCTAAATTGCCTGAATTGCCTTCACCTTTGACTAAGAGCTTGCCTGCGCCCCACGCAATACCAAACGTTACCAATGTGCCAACCAAGCCTGCCAGCGGAGTCGCGATGCCTTTGGGCAGACCCCGGACTGCGTAGTTTTCAAACACGGCAAAGAAAGGAAGTTGCTTGGCGATCGTGCCTGTTTGAGCTTTCTTATCAAACCCGTGGTCTTGAGCAACACGATTGAGTCCGTCTGGATTAGAGCTAGCAAACGGCGATAAGAACACTGCGATCAACAACGCCACCGCTAGACCTAGCAGCACAAAACCTTGAGTTGAGCGAGTTTTATGGTTAGCCATAAGATTTTCTTGCAGATAATGTTGCTTCAAGGCAGTTCGAGCGCGTTAGCGATTTACCAAAGGGCGAGGTAAGGGCGATCGCTGCGGCGGATTATACAGCATATCCGGGCGAACTTTCCAGATGTAGCCGATCGCTACCACCGTAATCAGGGCTTCGCCAATGCCAATCAAAATGTGCCAACCCACCATTGCGGTAATTGCCACGTTGAGCGGAACAGTGCCCGACTGAGTCAGCTCAAACGCACAAATCAGCGAGGCAATCACTACGCTTGTCCAGGCAGAAATGGCGATCGCGATCGCCGTGCCGCGCCAGGAGTTGAATCCTAGTGCCGATCGCAGCCCCCTGTAGAGATAATATCCGCCAAACGTGCCGATTAGCCCCATATTAAACACATTGGCTCCCAATACGGTCAAGCCGCCGTCCTGAAACAAAGTCCCCTGCACGATGAACACAACCGTCATCACCAAAGAGCCTGCCCAAGGTCCCAGTAGAACCGCTGCAAGCGTCCCCCCTAAGAGATGCCCTGAAGTCCCCCCTGGAATCGGAAAGTTGATCATCTGGGCAGCAAAAATAAAGGCAGCGCAAACTCCCATCAGCGGCACGGTTTTTTCTTTATACTCTGCCTGCACCCGTTGCAGAGCCATCGCGATGAGGGCGATCGCTACAGCCCAAGTGGCTAAACTGACGGGCGCACTCAAAAAACCATCTGGAACATGCATTGCCAACTGTGGATGGAATCCAGGCAGCCGATAATACAAAAGCTGAGTCAGTCC
>JBBSFA010000032.1:0-10748 GCA_038239185.1 Elainellales cyanobacterium
CGACTTTGGCAAAGTGTTGTTTGATGTGGTGAAAGCCAAGCCCAGCCGCGACTTCTTTCCGCCCTGTCAGCAGGTGACGATCGAGGGCGATGAGTTAGATTTAAACACGATTCCGATGATTCGTCCTTATGGCGGCGATGCGGGCAAAATCATCACGCTGGGGCTGGTGATTACCAAAGACTGCGAGACGGGCACTCCCAACGTGGGCGTTTATCGACTGCAACTCCAGTCGAAGAATACAATGACCGTTCACTGGCTATCGGTGCGGGGCGGGGCGCGGCATTTGCGGAAAGCTGCCGAGCAGGGCAAGAAATTGGAAGTGGCGATCGCGCTGGGAGTTGATCCGCTGATTATTATGGCCGCCGCAACGCCGATTCCGGTCGATTTGTCGGAGTGGCTGTTTGCGGGGCTGTATGGCGGATCTGGGGTCAAGCTTGCCAAGTGCAAAACGGTTGATTTGGAAGTCCCGGCTGACTCTGAGTTTGTGCTGGAAGGCACGATTACGCCCGGTGAAATGCTGCCGGATGGCCCTTTTGGCGATCATATGGGTTACTACGGGGGCGTTGAGGATTCGCCGCTGGTGCGCTTCCATGCCATGACGCATCGCAAAGACCCGATTTATTTGACGACCTTTAGCGGTCGTCCGCCCAAGGAAGAAGCGATGATGGCGATCGCGCTCAACCGCATCTACACGCCAATCTTGCGGCAGCAGGTTTCCGAAATTGTCGATTTCTTTTTGCCCATGGAGGCATTGAGCTACAAGGCGGCGATTATTTCGATCGACAAAGCCTATCCGGGGCAAGCCCGGCGGGCAGCTTTGGCATTTTGGAGCGCTCTGCCGCAGTTTACCTACACCAAGTTTGTGATTGTCGTAGACAAATCGATCAACATCCGCGATCCGCGCCAAGTCGTTTGGGCGATTACTTCCAAAGTTGATCCGGTGCGCGACGTGTTTATTCTGCCGGAGACTCCGTTTGATACGCTAGATTTTGCCAGTGAGAAGGTGGGACTGGGCGGACGGATGGGGATTGATGCAACGACGAAGGTTTATCCTGAAACGAATCATGCTTGGGGCGAACCGCTGGAGTCTGATCCGGATGTGGCCACAATGGTCGATCGCCGTTGGGCAGAGTATGGGTTAGCAGAATTGCAGTCGATCGGTGTTGATCCAAATTTATTTGGCTACGATATGCATTAGGTGACTTATCAAGAAACTGGAGAACTAATGTCCAGCGCACGACTCGCTAAAGGGTTACTGGTCACGGCAGCACTTTCAACCTTGATTATTCCAATCGTCACGGACGCTGTTTTTCTGGCGAACGCACATATGAATAATCCAGCTTGGTTGCCTCGCGCAAAGCTCCATTGCGCCATGTCATTTTTTGCAGCCGATTTCCTCGGACTTGCCGCCTTAATCATTCTGAAAGCTCGTCCAGTCGCTGATCTTTTTTCGATGGGACTTGCTGCCTTTCTCGGCTCCGCCTTTTGGGTTGGATTGATTGCCTCTGGACTCTTACCCGGAACTTCTTATGGATTTCTAGATGATCCAGTTTTGGGTAATATCAGCGCCCCCCAACTGGGTGGACTCACAATTTATCCAAATGTAATGGCAGGCATAATCACGATCGCGATCGCACTGGCAGGCTACTGGTTCGCACATCAAATAGAATCAGCCAAGCCATAAAACACTAAGCAGATTTATCCAGTTGGAAAAGTGTCTACTCAGAGAATAAAAAGAACAGCTATGCCGTATGATAGATGCGCTTTTTTTAAAGAGTGCGTTATGCTACTCGAATACTGTACCGCATGGATACAAAACTATGTTAACGGCTCCTTCGGCTCCGATCAGCGTCGATTCGGTCTGTCCAGAGGTCGGATATATTCAATGCAACTACATTAATAAATCTGCACGGCTTCAGGTTGCCCGCATTTCTAATATTCCAGGCTGGCGTTTAGAGCAGGTTGTTCTTCCAGGAGAGCAGTTGGACTTCAAAGCTCTGTCGAACGCTCGGTTGGAAGTCTATGCCAATGAATCGGGTGTGGTGACGCAGATTAAGGAAATTCCTTGTTTGAACATTGAAACTTTAGCAAAGAAGACTCGTTTGAGATTTGCTTAATTCGCGAATTTGTTTTTGACGACATCCCAAATATTATGAAATGAGGAAAGTGATGCATTGCTTCCCTCATTTCACTTTTAAAGACTCAATTTTCAGAATCAAGTGATTTTTGGAATCAAACGCAATTTTTCCTTCTTGCTGAAGCTTGCCCAGTAACCTAGTAATTGTGACTCTCGTAGTACAGCAAGCGCTAGCCAGATCTTGATGCGTCAGACGGGCACAAAGCCGAATGCCGCGATCGGTCGGCTGACCAATTTCTTGCTTCAGCAGATCCAGAAAGTGTTTGAACCGATCTTCAACCCTAAGCTGTCCATACACAGACAAAAAGCTTTCTGTTTGGCGCAAGCGCTGGCTGATCAGCGGCAAGATCTTTTGAGCCAACTGAGGCGATTGAGAAATCTCGGCAACTGGAATCGCGACAAGCTGCACTTTAGAAAGGGCGATCGCCTGATAAATCTGGAGTGCCGTCAGGTTAGAGCCAAAAATCATCGCATCTCGCACCAAGCCAATCAGCATCTCTTCACCGCGTTCTGAAAGCGTGGTCAGCTTCACCATGCCCTGCTGCACAAACCAGACCTGCTTTGGCTCTAGCGGAATGATCTCTCCTTTTGCGTAGGTTTGAGTGGGTCGATCGCTGCTAAGGCTATGCCTCAAAACTTCGCGCTCGGTATCCAGTTCTGTAGCGGTAGGGACATCGCGCAGCATCCAGTGGATCGCTAGCGTTCCCATTTCTGAGTCTTGGCTCAGTTCCGCAGAAAGATCAACTGAAGCCATCTGTAAAGTCTCGCCTTGCTGCAAGTCTTGAGTCGGTTGCAGCCGAATGCGTTGCTCAATCCGGTTTCGCGGACGCAGTTGAGCCAGCTTAATTTGCAGTAAAGCCCGATCGTCAGGATAGATCAAAGTCAGCAGCGATCGCTGAAGCATTGATTCACGCGGTAGGTTGAATAGATTGACCGTGGCTCGATTCAGCTCTTGAATCACAAGCTGCTGATCGGTGACCAGATAGCCTTCTTGCATCAGGTCAGAAAGGCACTGGTAGCGGTGGGATTCCTCTTCTAGCTTGGTTTGCAGGCTGTTCAACCGTTCATTTTGAAACAGCAGTTCATTCATCACTAGCTGCAAAGTCTCGGAAACGATGCCAAGTTCCATCAAAGCAGTTGGCAAAAGTTCTGCTGGCGGAGAAGGTGAATTACTAATGTCAAGATACAGATCAGATAAACGCCCATGTATTTTGGCGATGCGATGTTTCAACAGGTTCACGTCATTCATACGATCGATCTTCGGGCAGGTTTCGCTGGCGTTGATTACTGAGGCAAAGACGCGAAAATCTAGATGGCGCTCAACCAAAAATCCTTTTATTATTTTTAGTAGTAAAATATAAAACCTGAGCTGAGATTTTTAATGACTCAAAAAATACCATAGAGATCCTTCTGAGTCTGATATCTAGCAGCGATCGTGTAGGATATTACTAAAGTTAATAAATCAAATTTTTAGATTTAACTGCCTTTAGATATAGAAGTCTTGCAGAACTGGCAGATCTGAGCCTTTCGGCATCATTCAATCCGCAATTCTAATGGCTGAGGCTCACCCATCAGTTCGATCGAGATCTGTCGCGATGGCGGAGTCCAATTTCCCTGGCGATCGATTACTTCTAAGCTAAGCTGAGTTCCTATCTGCTGTACCTGAAAAATAGTCGTTGCCCAAGCTCCCGATCGATAGGCAAAACTATCACCATCGTCCTCATACAGCGTGAACTGCCCATTTCCGGGTGCAACCTTCAGCGTTAAAGTCTCTAAAGGTCGTTCGTCCACATATTGCATCACAGGCTGCATGGGAATCACTCCGCCCGCTTTGACATAGAGCGGCATTTGCTCCAGCGGAGCCTGCGCCAGGATATGTGTCCCGCCTTCGTAGCGTTCTTGGCTCCACCAGTCGTACCAAACGCCTTCTGGCAGATAGACCGATCGACAGACGACTCCCGGACGGCAGATCGGCGCTGCCATTAAGTGCTCACCTAGCAGGACTTGATCCGCTAGCGCATGAGTCTGCGGATCTTGAGCATAGTGATAGACCAATGGACGCAAAATCGGCGCGCCTGTGGTCGCAGCTTCCCAGAACAGCGAGTAGAGATAGGGCAGCAGCCGATACCGGAGTTGAATATAGTCTCGGCAGATTTTTTCTATCCGATCGCCAAAGCTCCAGGGTTCGTGCCGCGCCGTCGAAAGCGCCGAGTGCGCTCGCATCAGGGGGTAGAGCAGTCCCACCTGCATCCAGCGGGCAAATAGTTCTGCCGTTGCGTTTCCGGCAAATCCGCCGATGTCGCAGCCCACAAACGGCACGCCCGATAAGCCCATGTTGCAGAGCATCGGCAGCGACATCTCCAGATGATCCCACAGCGAATGGTTATCGCCCATCCACACCGATGACCAGCGCTGCACCCCGGCAAAGCCCGATCGCGTCAGCACAAACGATCGCTGCTGAGGGCGCTGCTGCTCCAGTGCTTCAGCCGCAGCCTGCGCCATGTGCAGCCCATAGAGATTGTGCGCCTCGGCGTGAGTGGTCGATTCGGTAGCCGTGCCTTGGGGCGCATCGAGCGGAAACCAAATCTTGTTGCCTGGGTCGCCAAAGGGGCGATCGTCGATCGCGGGTTCGTTCATGTCGTTCCAGATTCCGGCAACGCCCACATCGGTCAATGCCTTGTGGCTGTCCGCCCACCACTGCCGCACCTCTGGACGCAGAAAGTCCGGAAAGACGGCTTTGTCAGGCCAAACGTAGCCGTGAAACAAAGTCCCCTCTGCCTTGCGAACGAAGTAGTCTTGCGCTAAACCCTGCTCAAAGACTGAGTAATTGGCTTCCGGCTCGTATTTGACTCCCGGATCAACGATCGTCACCACCTTAAATCCATTCGCCGCTAAATCACCAATCAAGGCTTTGGGATCGGCAAAGCGCTGCTGATTCCAGGTAAAGACGCGATAGCCCTGCATATAGTCAATATCCAGATGAATCACATCGCAGGGAATCGATCGGTGGCGAAACTGTTGCGCCAAATCTCGCACGATCGCTGCCGATTCATAGCTCCAGCGACACTGGTGATAGCCCAATGCCCACTTTGGCGGCAATGGCATTCGTCCAGTCAGTTCCGTGTAAGTCTCCAGAACGGAGGCAGGCGCAGCGCCGTAAATCAGGTAGTAATCTAACTCGCTATTGCGCGTTTGCATCTGCCAAACTCCGGGCTGCTGCAAGCCTAAATCAAACTGACTCCAGCAAGTCGAGTTCAGGAAAATCCCATAGCAAAGCGTTGGACGCAGCGCCATGAAGAAGGGAATTGCCTGATACATTTCGTCGGTCTGGGAGCTGTAGTCCAGCGCATCGACTGTCCAGTTGGTTTTGCGCTCTGCCAGTTTGTCGAGCAGTCCGGTGCGTTCGCCAAATCCATAGAAATGTTCGTCCGTTGCGATTTGCTTCCAGGCAGATACGCCGCTAGCAGACCAGCCCATATCCACATCCTCGGCAAATGCCTGACCCATCGGATCAAAACAGGTCATGCGGCAGGGAGCGCGATCGATCTGCACCTTGATCTGCTCAGTCTTCAATTCGATCGCCGCTGGACTGACTTCGATCGCGACGGGCACAGTCGCCCACTCCTCATCTGCACGGGCAACCGACCAAGAACGGCGCGGCATAAACTCACCCGTAGGGGCTAGCCGGACACGCACTAGATTGGGCGCAAGAACTGTAATTTGTAGGGAGGCACGATCGCACCGGAGTAAAACACTGCGATCGGTTTGCTCGATCGATTGCACATCACCCGGCGTTGACCACCCTGGCTCGGTGGTAGGCAGTTGTCCGAAATATTGCGGCATAGAAATTTTGCCCTTTCTTTAGTTTTGCAGGCTTATTTTTGTGGGCAAGTGATAATCTCAGTTGTGCTGCCTACTGCACCAACTCCAGTTCCATCTGCTTGAGCAGACGGCTTAGATCTAGCGTGAAGCCATTTCAGTTTTCCAGAAGGCAACAGGACTCGAAACTGTGAGTCAAAGTCAGCCAAGCTTTTAGAGGACTCAGTGATAGCAAGCTGAACCTGCTGGCGATCGTCTGGGTGAATCATCTTCCAGACAAACGCTTGCCGCAGATCCTCCGGCTCATATTCATATATTTCTCGGCTCTGAGGGCTGACATAGGTGAATTCATCGGAACCATCGATCGCCAGCACGTACTGATAAATCATGACGGGCACATTGGCAACCAGATGTTGAAACTTTGATTCACTTTGATTCACTTTGGCGCAGTGCCTCTAATGCCCGTTTCCGTCCTGAGATATCGCGCCAGCAGCTAATCGCGCCCTCAATTTCTCCGTCAGCCGTACAGATAGGAGCAGTATGCACCAGCACCGTCACCGACGAACCGTCACAGCGCTGAAGTAGCCATTCCTCATTTGAAATTGCTTCGCCACTGCGGGTGGTTCGATAAAGCGGCGTTTGGTTGAGCGCGGGACGAGTGCCGTCCGGTCGCAATAGCCCATAGGCGCGATCGTAAAAGTCGCTGGGAATGCCGATCAAAGAGTCGCTAGATTTACCCGTCAGCTTTTCGGCAAACTTGCTGCTAGCAACGATCGGAAACTCCGGCGGTTTGCCAAAAATGGTAATGCCTTCTGGAATGTTTTCCATCAAGAGCTGGAGAATGCGTTCTGCTTCTTCGGCATCGTAGGCGCGGCGCTGTGCCTGCTGCTTCGCGGCTTTGAGCGCAACCTCTGTTTGCTTCCGCTGGCTAATCTCATAAAAAACCGCCACCGCTGAGACAATCTGCCCGGTCGCATCTCGGACAGGCGCTGCGCTCACCAGGATCGTGTGCCGCTCCCCATCGCCGCACAGAATTGAAATTTCTTCATCTACAATCACTTCACCCGTACAAAGCGATCGCGCTAGCGGGGTTTCCTGCGGAGAATAAAGCCGTCCATCTGGGTAAAAGGCGAGGTATTGAACCAGATAATCATCGATCGCATCCATCCTTGAAACTGCGCCGCGCAGAATCTGCTGCACCTGTTGATTCATAAATAACAGCCGCCCTGATGGAGCCTCTGCTGCCACAACTGCCACAGGCATCTGGTGCAAGATGGCTTCTAGCTGACCTTGCTTAGCCTCTAGGGCTTCCATGAGCTGCGATCGTCCTTTTTCGGCTTCTGTCTGTGCTCTGAGGCTAGTTTCAGCGCGCCGTTTAGCCAGCCTGAGCTGAGCGCTGAGTGAGCTAATAGAGAGTGCCACCAGCACAAAAACGCTCAATGGAATTAGACCTTGAGGGCGGATCTCTAAAGAATATACGGGTTCAATAAAGAAATAGCCGATCGCTAAAGCTGCTAAACCGGTGGCTGTCAACCCCGCCCCGATTCCACCTCGCCAAGCGCTAAGCGCCACTGCGGCAAAGAAAAGAGCCATGTTAACTGGCTCTAAATAAGGGCGAATTAGCAGCGTAATCCCGGTTGCGGTCGCGACAGTCACAACAGCCAAACCGTAATTCAGCAACCGATTTTGTAACGCTTGAGGCATAGATGAGACGGCGGAAGGAGGCAAACTGACTGACAGTTTTCCTTACCTTATGGCAGCTATCAGGATTCACTATCTATCTTTGGGCAGATTAAGGTCTGCTTTTGCTGCCATAGCCAATCACGGCAACCTTGTGACGATAAATTAGTTCTGCCCCATACCAACCTGTCACGCCTAACAGAGTAGCAACAATAGCTGACAAGATAATCCCAGACGGCAGCAAAGCATCTGTTCGGCTACCCCACCGCAGCCCGAAATTAACCAGCGATAGGCTTAAAGCCGCGACATTGCCCACCATATGAATCCAGCCGGCACTATGCTGACGGACGCGATCGATCCTCAAGAAATCCAACATGCCCGTCACCGCAGCAATCAGTCCGGTGACAATCCCTGCGCCGATTAGCCAAAACGAGCCTCTTGCCCAAAATAGATCGCCCGTGAGCCAATAGCCCAAATCGGTTGCCAACACTGCCGTTAGAAAGGCGATCGGAAAAGTCACCAGCAACGGATGAAAGGGATGACCTGCGATCGCAACCGTGCTAGGAACCCCGCTATCGCGATAGTCGTTCTCATTGCTTTCAATCAGGGGAGGAATATTAGGAGTCTGGGTCATAGCAAACCTCTTGCAAAGTTAAGTGGCAAAGTTAAGTGAATGAATCCTCCTGCCCTATTTGAGAGCAGGAGGAAGAGAATAGATGAGTTAAACGGAGAAAGGTTCAGTCATGGAGGTGTGGGAGCTTACACAGCAGCTAGCTGGTTCTGAAGCTGGGCTTTAGCCGCTTTGAATTCAGTGGCAAGGCGCTCGCTCTGGTCACTAGAGCAGTTGTCACGGATAGCCGCAAACATGGTGCTTTCTTCTTGGCGAACGTGATCCATCACGATGTCTTTGAGCTGCTTGAGATGCTGCTTGAAAGCATCTGAGTTAGGAGTAGTCGCCTTGATTTGATCCAAGATCACTGCCATTTCAGCCTGCTCATCGTACAACTCTTGGACATCGCCTTCGCCATAGAACGATCGCACTGCCGGATAAACGACTTGCTCTTCTGCCTTAGCGTGAACGGTTAGATCCTTGTAAAGCTGACCGAAGTATTCCTGAACCTTCTGTGGGTCATTGCTCTTCTCAATTTCAGCGAACAGCACGTTCACTTTTTGGTGATCCATCCGAATCACATCTTGAACATTCATGTCCGACTTATCAGAAGATTGAGTGACTGCGCTTCCAGCAATTCCAGATACAGCAGCCACAGCATCCTGCACCCGCGCCCACAGCCCTTGATCGGCTTCTTGCCCCGTCAGTTCGCGAACTCCAAGCACTTCTAGAACGCCTTTTAGCTGCTCTTGGTGCGCCCGGTTTTCAAAGTTGATTGTGTTGAGGGGAGCGATCGCCGCCAGCACATCTGCACCGACCTTCTGCGCCGCTTTGTGCACAAGCAGACCAGACATGACCTGCTGGTGCTTCAGCAGCTCATGCTGGAAAATCTTTTCGTACAAAGAAAGCTTGCTGCCCGACATCAGCTCACTCACTTTGCTGACCATTTCTTCAATCGTGTCCTTAGGCTCAGAAGGAACACCATACTGCACAATAACCGTTTCCAAAATTCCTAGATTCTTCTGGTCATCCTCCAACATGCTTTGAAGGCGCTCGTGAATCTTCTGATCAGACACTTCTGCCAAAAAGCGCTGCTCGTTTTCAATCAGCAATTCCTGGATAGCTTTAATGCTTGCCAACTTCATCGCGATCGAAGCGCGCTTCGTATCATCCAATGTAGATACCATAATGGCATTCTCCTTGTGTCTTTATGTAGATTTTCCTGCATCTACAAACCAGTGTGACAAGAAGCTTGGGTGAACTCATCAACCTTATGATTGAGGTTTTTAAATTCGATCGTAGAAAAGTATTGCAGATTGCATTATGCTACGACACATATTTATACGCATACGTACAATACGTATGCTTAAAAAAGTCTAGAAAGGCTCTATAGGTAAGTACAACGATGAGTACTTTATACCTCCTCTTATTTCTTCCAAAAGTCTGCTCAGAGTCTTTCAAATGAGAGAGGCTAATCCGCTTTAAACTCTCTAATCTACAAGGATAGACAGGTAGAAAGCATTAGAGGAAATCGCATGAAGATGAACTCAGAACCCGCGCATCCAAAGGCTGAAGAGCAAGAAGCCATAGTTCAGAACTCCACTGAGCAAGGGCGGCGAGTGACCAAGCAACCGATGTCTCCTGAAGAAGTTGATCCTGAGCAAAAGCGGGCGCAGAAAGAAATGATGGATGCGGCAGGAAAATCCTTGCCGCTTAATCCAGGGGACTTTGTTGATGGACCTAAATCCCTGGAGGAGAAATCGCAGCAGGTCGCAGTGGATGCTCCTGACATTACAGGTGAACACATTACCGTTCCGACCTACTTTGTAGTCGATGAGCCAGATGGTTCCCAGAAAGCCTTACATCACATCAAAGATGCCGAAGAAATTTCGGACGTGATTCGGCAGGCGCGAGTGGATGAAAATGGCGATCGTGTTTGGTGATAGAGCCTAAGCGCGATCGCCCCGAGGGTGCAGCCAATTTTAAAACTGTTGTAGACATTAAGGAGAACCACCATGAATCAGTTTGTATCTAACGCAAGTGCCACTGTGAAAACACTTTTCAATCAGCTCCGACTCGATCGCATTTTAGCCGTATTACTTGCAGGCTTCTTAGTTTTATCTACGGCAGCTTGTAACCCTTCTTCTCCTAGCGTGAGTGGTGTAGGCGGAAGTGCCACAGAGAAGGTTTCGCAGCCAACCGGACTTCGAGAGTATACCGATCGAGCGGATGGCAAGAGCCGCCCCGATTTTGAAACCTACAGCGATGGAAAGAACGATCGCGGTATCAACAAAAACTAAACAGACGCTCAGCTAGGCTTCTACGCACCGAAGTCTCCGAGTTCTCGATGAACTCGGAGATTTTCTGTTGGCATCAGGACAACAATGCTGCAACTGTAAACATTTATTTTATTCAAAGCTAAGTTCTCTCTAACGATAGGTGTACCCCTTCAAATAGCCTCATAAATTATGGGTGTTACTAAATAACCTAATCGTTGAATTA
>JBBSFA010000033.1:0-10485 GCA_038239185.1 Elainellales cyanobacterium
CGATCGGATCGCTTGATGCATCTGAGTCAGCAAAACTAGCAACAGCGAGAGGCTAGCAACCGCCGCGAGACTGCCAATAAACACCTGGTCGGGACGCAAGAGGCTAGCCTGGGCTGCAAGGAACGATGCGATCGAGGGAGCTGAGGCGGTGTGGGTCGAGACTGTGTGGGTCGAGGTCGTGAAGGAGGCAGTTTTGTCTTCCATAGTGAGGAATTTATAAATAATGAGAAGCTGTTAAAAGTGTGTATTAAGTTCAATTTCAACTTCAGTTTGGGGTGAACCAATCGCTATAGAGCTTTACGTCTGAACAAAAAATATGGATTTGGAGCGATCGAAGATCGTCCTCGTCCATCATTTCCAAGACTGTAAATCAACCGATAGATGTTTCTAAAGCTCTGATCTGAAGCTCTGAATCTAAAGCTCTAATTCCACCTTATCTCTATCCTTTGCCTAAAACATAGAGTGTTGAAATTACTTCACCGAAAATTTCTTGAAGCCGCAATTTAAGAGGCGCGATCGCATGGGCTACATCTTCAAAAATCCCGGAACCGTCGGGACTCTGCTGCTAGAACACTTGCAGATGACCAGCTTGACCTTAGTGCTGGCTTTGCCGTTGGCGCTGCTGATTACGCGCTTTCGCTGGCTCAATCTGCCGATTTTGGGAAGTTTAGGTGTGCTCTACACGATCCCCAGTTTGGCGTTGATTATTTTGCTAGTACCAATTTTTGGGCTGAGCCAGCGATCGGTCATCGTCGCCATGGTGATCTATACCCAGGTGATTCTGGTGCGAGGCTTGGTGGTCGGACTGCAATCGATCCCGATCGCCATTTTGGAAGCCGCCAAAGGCATGGGCATGAACCCGTGGCAGCGCTGGTGGCAAGTACAAGTGCCGCTAGTTTTGCCGATTTTTCTGGCAAGCCTACGGGTGGCGGCAGTAGTGGCGATCGCGATCGCCACCATTGGCGCTAAGTTTGGCGCAGGCGGCTTAGGCACACTCCTATTTGATGGAATCGCCCAAGCCGGACGCTATGACAAAATTGGGGCAGGCGCGATCGTGGTTTCGCTGCTGGCTTTTGCTCTGAATGGTGCATTGCTTGGGCTAGAATGGGCAGCAAATCCAGCCCGTCGGATGCGACGAGGAAGACAGATCAGAAGTGCGATCGGCTGAAGTGGGTGTCTAGAGTAAATTGCTCCGAGGGACTTGGGGACAACTTCAGAGCGTTTTGGAAAGCAGCCAGTATCATAAGAATACAGTGTTGAGACTCGGTCAGTGTCTGCCAAAGATGTTTTCCATGAAGCTGTTAAACAGGCACTTCAAAAAGAGCAGTGGGTGATTACTGACGATCCGCTTAGGTTTAAGTTTGGTAACGTCAACTTTCAAGTTGATTTGGGTGCCGAACGATTGGTTGCAGCAGAACGGGCAGGGGAAAAAATAGCAGTCGAGATCAAAAGCTTTTTAAATCCTTCTGCAATTACGGATTTTTACGCTGCATTGGGACAGTTTCTCAGCTATCGTCTTGCTTTGGAGTCTGTTGCGTCAGAACGGAGTCTATACTTGGCAGTCCCAGTTGATGTCTATCAAACATTTTTTCAATACGAGTTTACTCAAACTGCGGTGCAGCGGTATCAGGTGTTGATAATTGTGTATGACCCAGCCGATGAGGTGATTGTGCAATGGACAAGGTAGCTCAATATCGGGAGTGCGTTCAACGATTACTGAGTCAGTACGCCAAGGATGATGTTTCGGATGATGAGATCGAAGTCCAACTCATCTTTGACACTGAACGGGATCATTACCAGTGGATGAATGTGGGTTGGCACGAGTTCAACCGGATCTACCGCTGTATTGTTCATTTTGATATTAAAAATGGAAAAATCTGGCTTCAGCAAAATCTAACTGATCTGAACCCTGCCGAGGAGTTGATTGAAATGGGTGTTCCCAGAGAGGATATTGTCTTGGGCTTACAGCCACCCTACAAACGGCAGTACACAGACTATGGCGCAGCTTGAGATGAACAACGAATCTATTTCGAGCAGATTTCAGACTGATTGGCAGCGACTTGATGCTATGAGTGATGAGGAAATTGACTTATCGGATTGCCCGGAAGTCACTCCTGAACAGTTTGCCACGGCGATCGTTCGACGGGGCTTACCTGCTGCGAAAAACAAAGCACAAGTTACGTTGCGGATTGATAGCGATGTTTTGGAATGGTTCAAGTCGCAGGGACGGGGTTACCAAACTCAGATCAATACTTTGTTAAGAGCGTACATGGAAGCTCAGAGATAATTGTAAACAGGGATGTGTTTTTATATGTTCACCTACTGAACGGCGCGAGGTGGCTGCACCCAGCGTTGAACCAGACTGAGGCTAATTTCAGCGACTAGCGCCAGCAGCGCGACCGGAATTGCACCCGTCAGCAAAACCGCATTGTCGTAAAGCGCAAAGCCGCGCACGATAAAAGTCCCCAAGCCGCCCGCCCCAATGAATGCCGCCAACGTAGCGCTGGCAATCACTTCGACTAAGGCAGTTTTGATCCCAGCCACGACAACGGGCAACGCCAGCGGAATTTCCACCTGTCGTAACACCTGTTGGGCATCCATCCCCATGCCGATCGCCGCTTCTTTCACCATCGGATCGATCGCCCGAAAAGCCACATCGGTATTGATCAAAATCGGCGGCATCACCAGCAGAGTCAGGGCAATCGCTGCCGACTGAAAGCTCAGCCCAAAGTAAGGAATTGCCAAAAACAGCACTGCCAGACTGGGGATCACCCGCAGCGCATTGAAGCCATTGATCAGCACCGTGGAGGCAAGGCGCGATCGCGCACTCCATAACCCTAGCGGCAAGCCCACTAGTAGACCGATCGCTAAGGGGATCAACACTAGCAAAAAGTGTTCTTGAAGTGCCTTGAGTAGAGCATCTGGATCGTTGCTGGCATAGCGGTAGGCTTGAAACAAAACGTCCACAAAGACAGGCTCCAAAGGCGATACATTCACTTGCTGCATCTGCCGTCCTATTCTCTAGATTGACCGACCAGCGGAACGGCTATGCGTTGGCTAGCTCGTTAGCAGCGATCGGGATCTTCTCCTAGCTCTCTCAGCCTCGCAGCGAGGCGATCGGCGCGTTGGCGGGCTTGTGTAGCTTGTTCGTCGGCGGACAAGTAGCGATCGCCCTGCGCGTCATACCATGCCAAAACTTCCTGCGGTATCCCGCCTATCAGAGTTTGATGTCGTCCGATCCCCAGCCCAATTTCTGGCATCCAGCAGGGTTCGCGGGTCTGGAGTTGATAGCTGCCGTTTACCAATTTGTAGACTTCAAAGGGTTGATGCTGATCGCGTCGCCAAAACTCGCGGTTATAGATGACATAGTACAGGACTCCCAGTTTGGCGTAGATCGCTAGCTTGTCATCATATTCGCCGCCCGGTGTCCAGGAGACAATCTCGATCGCCAAAATTGGGACTATCTCGTTCTCTTCCCAAACGACGTAACTCCGGCGCGATTCCCCTCCTTTCCGCCGTTCTACGCCTAAGCTAAGAAAGCCATCCGGCACTACAGGCACTCTAGGATTGAGTCCAGTCGTGTGATAGACCCCCATATCTGCGGCAAAGAACCAATCCGATCGCGCTGCCCAGATCGAATGCAGAAGAAACAGCAGAATATTCGGAATCAAATTTTGGTCTTCGTTATCCACTGGAATATCGTCTGAACAGGGCAGCTCCAAGCTAGTCGGCAGCAGTTGTTTCAAATCAGGCTTTACCATATGCCAATTGGAGGGGCGCTAAGAGAATTACCTTTATTCTAAAGGGTCTACTTTTTTTTATTCTAGAACGATCGCTTAACCCAACAAAAAGCCTGCTAGCAAGTGCCAGCAGGCTTTCAAAAAAAGTTGAGTTGTTTTCCGTAATCTGCGATCGCGATCGCGTAGTTACCCTTAGCAATCAGGAACGGCGACCAGGGGCATCACTACCGGATATACTCTTTCAGCACACTATTCCGATTAGGATGACGCAGCTTCCGCAACGCCTTAGCCTCTATCTGACGAATCCGCTCGCGGGTGACGTTGAAGATCTGACCGATTTCTTCAAGCGTTTTCATGCGTCCGTCGTCCAGACCGTAGCGCAGCCGCAGCACATCGCGCTCGCGGGGGCTGAGAGTGCCGAGTACGCTTTCGAGATCTTCCCGCAGCAGGTTCTTCGAGACTTGATCTTCGGGAGTTTCGCCATCGGACTCGATGAAGTCGCCCAAGCGGGAATCTTCTTCCTTACCGATCGGCGTTTCCAGCGAGATCGGCAGTTGAGCCGACTTGGCGATAAAGCGCAACTTCTCGATCGTCATCTCCATCCGAGTCGCAATTTCTTCCTCGGTGGGCTTCCGTCCCATTTCCTGAGAGAGCAGCTTCGTGGTTTTCTTGATCCGCGAAATTGTCTCATACAGGTGAACAGGCAGACGGATCGTGCGAGATTGATCCGCGATCGCTCTAGTGATTGCCTGACGAATCCACCAAGTGGCATAGGTTGAGAACTTGTAGCCCTTTTCGTGGTCAAACTTTTCAGCCGCCCGAATCAGACCCAAGCTGCCTTCCTGAATCAAATCCTGGAAAGACAAGCCCCGGTTCATGTACTTCTTCGCGATCGATACCACCAAACGCAGGTTCGATTGCACCATCTTTTCCTTCGCCCGCCGACCTTCGTAAAGCCGCCTGCGGAATTTGGGCAGAGGTTGATTCACCTCATTTGCCCACAGCTCCATGTGGCTTTCAAAGTCTTGAGCAGGACGTTCCAACTTTTCGGAGAGGCGATCGCGCACCCGCTCCAATTCCAGCAGATCAGCGATCTTCCGCGCCAGCTCGATTTCCTCATCGGCTCTTAGCAGGCGAATCCGACCGATCTCTTGTAGATAGAGGCGAATGGAATCCTCGGTGTAATGCTTTTTCTTTGCCTGCGTCCGACGGCGAGCGCCACCTTTGGCAGGTTTGCCATCCTCCTCGTCCGGCTGGGCATCAAAATCGTCTCGATCGTCGCCTTCATCAGCCATGAAAGCACCAAATTCCTCAGCTTCAGGCTGTTCTAGTTCCAGTTCGAGTACGTTATTTGCCTGGGTCATGCCGCGCTCCTCATGCTCCTTGTGTCAGATAAGTACAGGTCAATCAATGCAGGGAATCTAATCACGATGTTCCCTCATGCGTTCGAGTTGAAAGCTCAACTCATCTCTAAATATTTACTTTGTAAAACCTCTAGCTGGGACACACCCAGTAGACCCTTGCTTATAATCACCTCAAGGTACATCGCCCTTATCCGCAGTCACGTTAGAGTGCTGGGTAGAAGCACCAAGTTGTAAACTCTTACCTTCGATGGATTGCTAAGACCTCTCCGATTGTAACTTTTCTCACAAAATCTGCACGTTTTTTTCATAGATTCTGTCCCATGTTTGTGGTGCGAGCTGGAAAATTAGTGCCAAAACCACGGAAATGGATAAATCTAGAATGAAAGCATCGAAATTTATGATGAGTTAGGTATCAATTAGTTGGCTAGTTCTAGAGTAACTCTACATAAAGACAGATGAGATGAGATAAACCGCTGAATATTTGGCTAGTTATTTACACGCTTGTGGATTACAAGCTTGTTATTTACTTAGTTCAACACAACTAAAGGTGGATTGCCTAGGGCTGAAATTTGCGGCTTTTTGTGCTAGCGCTGGGTATATTTGCTCGTTGTGCTAGCGTTAAGGCATCTACAAATCCAAATCTGAAGTCAGAAATAGGCTTCTAGCCTTAAGTTCAGGTTTATCTGAGCGATCGAAACTGAGTGATTTTAAGAATCATTACTTTCCGATCGTTTAGCCTCATGTCCGGTCAAGATTGCCTATCCGCCGATGCCAATGCCTAAAAAACAAAAATTTCCTTACTTGGTTGGCTCTAAATGGACTGCTCAGCAGACCACTTGGGGCTGGCGACATTTTCAAGTTGTCAACCGCAAAAATGAGGGGCATTGGGTTTTTGCCGAGATGGTGGCAGCTTGTGATCCAACGGTTCGGTTCTGGCTGAATGCTCAGCAGCTCAAGAAGCGGCAGATGTGGCAGGCGGGCTGGCAGTCGCTACAAGAAATGACCGACGCGGATCTGCATGATTAAACTGCATCGTGATTAAACTGCATCGTGCGCCTCAAATAATTAAGCGCTGTAAGCCCGCTTGGATGTCCTGAGTTAGCGCTGTGACTGCCTGACGGCGGCTTGTCTTGTAGTCGCCCCAGCGATCGCTCACTGAGATGGGTTCACCAATGGTGAGCTGTGCCCGTTGGAGTCCGAGGCGAGGACGTTGGGTGTAGGGTTTGCCCTTGATTTTGTAAACTGTGTCGTAGAGCAGCAGCAAGGTTTCGGCAAAGCGATCGGCAGTGGGTTTTTCCAGGATGTAGCGCCCGCTAACGCTGACGAAGGTTTCAACCAGCCGCATATGCCAAAGGTGGAGGCTGGCTTCTTCGGCAACATGAGCCGCTAAGCCGCGATCGACAGGCGAAAGTTTTTCTAGCTCTTTGAAATCTTCGCGGTAAATCCAATCCCATCCAGCTTGTTCTAAGCGACGACAGCGATCGGGTAAAGTTCCCTTAGCGGGAACGTTGAAATACTGTTCGCAGACGGTCAGTGCGGCTTCGAGGAGGCGGTGCATCCGCTGAGCAATCTGGGCGTTGGGCGTTTCTGCGGGTAGATCAGGTTGAGCCGAAGCTTTGAAGTTCTGGTGATAAAACTTGCTGTAAAACTGCTCCAATGCCGTCAGCAGATGTTCGCATAAGCGCAGAAACCTTCTGTAGAGGGCGAGTTGGACAGGGTCAAGCGAGGCAGAAGCCCGTTTCTCTCCGGTATGCGGCGTTTCATCTTTTGGCAGTCCACAGTCGGCTTCCAATTGGCTAAGCACCTGCTCGATCGCTTCCCAAGGCGGTGACACGTAGCTGTACTGCACCCCAATTGGCAGAACCCAAACCGTCTCAGCGCGATCGGCTTTGAGCAAATCTTCAACACACCAGAAACTGATCTGAGCAATGCCGGGTTCGATCGGACTGATGATTTCGTTATGCCCATTGGTTGCGCCTTCTGGGGCAGCAGCGATCGGAAAGCGACCGTTGGCAAACAGCTCTCGCGCCGATCGCAGTCCTGGCAGATCCAGCTTGCCGCGCCGGATGGGAGTACAGCCTAGGTGTTCCAGTAGCCATCCGGTTGGTTTGCCTGCCCAGATGGGGATGCCGCGATCGTACATAAAGTGGGCATGAGTCGGCGGCTGGATGGCAATGCCCTTCTGTTTTGCCACGTTGGGCAAAAGATTGCTCATCAGGTAGAACAAGCAGAACGGGTCGTTGGTGCTGGGATGGCGAAATGCCATCATGAAGCGGCGATCGCCTGCCTGGAACTGTTGATAGAACTCGGCTAACGTCTCAGCGTTGTTGACTTGAATATCGGCAATTTTGACGCGCCAGCGAGTCCAGAAGGGTAGGACGGCTTTAGCGACCTGATAGATTGCTGGGTTGTAGGCGGGTGGAATAAATTCTAGCGGCGGTTGCGCTTGGGTGATGGGCTGTGGCAAGGCGATGCTCCTGAATGCAAGCATCCATTACCTTAGCCCAAGCCGATCGCGAATGAAAAAAACTCTAGTTTTTGTTTGTAGAGGGTAGCTTTCCCACCCTCTTACAGGTGCTATTACGCGAGATCAAACAGCAACACTTCGGTTTCGCTATGAGCCTGGATATCCAGCAGCGTTTCGTTGCTGATCGCTGCCCCATCTCCAGCTTCCATTGAGACTCCGTTCAGGCTGAGTTTGCCTTGGGTGACTTGTACCCAAGCGTGGCGATCGGGGCGGAGCGTAAAAGGCTGGCGATCGCCTTCGTTCAGCACTGTTGCATACAGGTCTACATCTTGGTGAATCGTGACTGCCCCTTCGCCACCGTTGCGGCTGGCTAGCAGTCGCCATTGTCCCTGTCGCGTGGCGATCGGGAAAGCGGCTTCTTCGTAGCTGGGAGTCAAGTCTTTAGCTTCAGGCAAGATCCAGATTTGCAGCATATGGGTGAGTTCGGGCACAGGATTGTATTCACTGTGGGTGATGCCTGTCCCAGCGGTCATCCGCTGCACCTCGTTGGGGTGAATGGTGGCAGTGTTGCCCATGCTGTCACGATGCGCGATCGCCCCGGCTAACACATAGGTCAGAATCTCCATATCCCGATGCGGATGGGTTGGGAAGCCCTGACTGGCGGCGATTCGATCTTCGTTGATCACTCGCAGGGCACGGAAGCCCATATGCGCTGGATCATAATATTGACCAAAGGAAAAGGTATGACGACTATCGAGCCAACCAAAGTTGGCGTGACCTCTTTCATTAGCAGGACGGAGCGTAATCATGGGAAAACCTCCTCTGAGGTAGAAATTGAGATGAGATACGTTGAGTCTATTTCAGCTTTGCGTCACGCAAGCTTGCTGTGGCTCCCATCGCAGAATGGTGAATTGCCGCTGTGCTTGCAGTTACAGAGTGCAATGTGCTGTTTTTCGGCAATCTCTAGCTTGAGCGGCACAAACTCGGTTCCTTTATGTGCACCGTTACAAAAGGGCTGATTTTCCGATCGCCCACAGCTACACCAGTAATAAGTTCCCGGCTCTAGTTCCAACACGGCAGGCTTTTTGTCGGCAATGACGGGTTCCATCGGTTCTCCTTAAGGTGTCTTTGGCTAAAAAGCATGAAACAGTTCGGACTCAACTCTATACATGAGTTTAAGATAGATATAGAGGAATTGAAAAGTATGCACTTTTTAGTAAGGTACTATCCAAAAGGAAACTATGGACAGCGCGAAAGAATTTAACGAAGGGTTTCATCCAAAGGCGATCGCCTCTGAAGAGATGGCTCCCACAGAGATCAAAGCCAAAGAGCGGCGCTCTTGTCCGGTTGAGGCAACTCTGGAAGTGATTGGCGGACGTTGGAAAGTGCTGATTTTACGGGAGCTGATGCCAGGAGTGCGGCGGTTTAATGAGCTGCATCGATCGATCCACGGAGTTACCCAAAAAATGCTGACGCAGCAGTTGCGTGAGCTTGAAGCGGATGGGTTAATTCATCGAGAAGTCTACTCGCAGGTGCCGCCCAAAGTGGAGTACTCGCTGACGCAAACGGGTGAAACGTTGGCGACTGTGCTGAAGGCGATGCACGAATGGGGAGAGCAGTACTCAAGTCTGCGTAGCCAAACTCAGGAAGCTTCTAATAAGAAAGAGGCTTGAGTCGCCTCTAGGTTTGAGGGCGCGGCATTCGGGCGATCGATTGTCGGTGGGTCGATAACTTGTCTGCCGAATGCTGCATCCCTACAGGTGCTGAATGGTACTTTCAGGTTATCAACTTATTGTTCCTGGATTAGCCGCAGGTGGTTCTGCTGGAGATTGAGCAAGCTTTCACCGACCTTATCTGACATATTTTTTTCGGCATCTGAAATCTGCTCCCAGAAGGCTGCCGATCGACGGGCGGCGATTACTTCGTTCCAAGCTAGCTCTAATAGCTCTGCGGCAACTGGCGATTCTGTTGCGAGTTGCGCCTTCAGGACTGCAAACTGTTCCTTAGCTTTGGCATGTTGGGCAAGGTCTGGAGTCAACGCCAAGCAGGCTTGCAGTTGGGCGATCGCCTCATTTGCTTGACCGGAAATTTGTGTCATGGTGGAACCCTTGAGCGAAACTGCGGCGATCCTGGCGGATCAGTTGTTACATTTCTTAATTATAGTAATTTAGGACTCAGTTCAACTGGTTCAAAAGTCAGATTGTGGAGATCCTTGCGATCGCAGTCTAGGCGAAGAAATTCAGGCAAAATAGTGACAGGCGTTTGTTGAATAGTAGTCAGAACTTATGAGTAAGCCGCGTGTTTTCTCTGGAATTCAGCCGACGGGCGATCTGCACCTGGGAAACTATCTGGGCGCAATTCGCAATTGGGTTGTGGATCAGAGTCATTACGACAATTTCTTTTGTGTGGTTGATCTACACGCGATTACCGCGCCTCACAACCGCGAAGCGCTGGCTGCGGATACTCGCGCTGTGGCAGCGCTTTACTTGGCTAGCGGCATCGATTTGGACTATTCCAGCATTTTTGTGCAGTCTCACGTTTCTGCCCATAGCGAATTAGCTTGGTTGCTGAACTGCATCACGCCGCTGAACTGGCTGCAAGATATGGTGCAGTTCAAAGAGAAGGCAATCAAGCAAGGGGAAAACGTGGGCGCGGGCTTGCTGAACTACCCGGTGCTGATGGCGGCAGATATTTTGCTTTATGACACGGATAAAGTGCCCGTTGGCGAAGACCAGAAGCAGCATTTAGAGCTGACTCGCGACATTGCGGCTCGGCTGAACTATCAGTTTGGCACTGAGGCGAAGCCTGTGCTGAAGCTGCCGGAACCTGTGATTCGGGCTGAGGGCGCGCGGGTGATGAGCCTGACGGATGGAACCCGGAAAATGTCGAAGTCTGATCCCTCTGACCTGAGCCG
>JBBSFA010000034.1:0-10412 GCA_038239185.1 Elainellales cyanobacterium
GACGTAACCATTACTACTGCTATAGCGAACGTGAACGCGATCAAATCATTGCAGGCTTCCCAGACAACGCGAAGTTTGAAACGCAGCGGTTTAAGGGCTTAGGTGAAATGATGCCACAGCAGCTCTGGGATACAACTATGAATCCCGAAACCCGAACGCTGAAGCGAATTGAAATTGAAGATGCGGCTGAAGCCGATCGCATCTTTACCGTGCTGATGGGCGATCGAGTCGCACCGCGCCGCGAATTCATCGAAACCTACGGCTCGAAGCTAAATCTAACCGATTTGGATATTTAACTCTTGTTGTAGACGGGTTGAAATCAGTCTCGAAGCAGCTATCTTCTGAAGGTAGCTGCTTTTTCTGCATGACATACTCCTACGCAGCCAGAGCAGTTCTGAGTTGTGCCAAACATTAGAGAAATATTGCAGAACACCCGTACTGGCTTTTGTCCTGCTATCTTAGACGATCGACCCATCTAGCCTGATTTCTATGAGCGATCGCCCCTCCCACTCAAGTTTAATTAAGTCTATCTACACCGATGGAGCCTGTTCTGGCAATCCGGGACCCGGCGGCTGGGGAACCGTGGTCTACTTCGAGGATGGTGCTGCCCATGAGCTAGGCGGTGCTGCCGCCCAAACGACCAACAACCGCATGGAGATCCAAGCTGCGATCGCCGCCCTGGACTATCTGCTTGCCTCCGGGCAAACTGAACCCGTGACCCTCTACACTGACAGCGAATATGTCAAAAATGGCATCACCAAATGGGTCAGCGGCTGGAAGCGTAAAGGCTGGAAGACGGCATCGGGTGCTGCCGTGCTGAATCAAGACCTTTGGGAAACGCTCGATCGCCTCAACCAAAAGGTGTTGAAGCAAACGACGCTCCAGTGGCAGCATGTGCGGGGACACTCTGGCGATGTGGGCAACGATCGCTGTGATGTGATTGCCCGTGGCTTTTCTTTGAATTCACCGCCTACTTTGCGCCAGCGATCGGCTTACAAAACTAGCGCTAAGACCAGTCCAACTCAGGCGGCGGCTATCCAAGTCACTGAGCCTTCTGCCGCCTATTCACCCTCTGGCTCGATTGAATCTGCTGAATTTGCGTCCTATAGCACCAATTCACCGCAGGTTGAAGCGATACAATCCAAGCACGAAAATATGGCTCAAACAGACATAGCTATGGTCAATTCAACCGGTTCACCCTTGAGCGATGCCTCTGAGTTGCCGCGCGAAGTCAGGGTTTCCCAGCTTCGCTATATGGTTGAAACCTTGCAAATTGCCGATGATGTCGCCGCCAAAGGCTACCTGATCACCAGCGCTGAACTGGCAGATCTGATGGATGTGAATGCGAGCGCTGTCACCAGCCGGGGCGATAACTGGGTCTGGCGGAACTGGGTCGTGTCGCGGGTGCGGCGCGAAGGAAATCAGATTTTGTGGCAGCTAGAGCGAGTGGATTAGCCGATCGATTTGCCACAAAACGCGCCAGCGCTAAGTTTTAAGAGGACGTGATTATTTTTCTAAAAAAACAACTCCAGATTTGGAGTTTTATGGCATTCTATACGCAACACCTAGTAGAGTTTTAGTCTTGCTTAGTCTAGTCGGGGCAGCGTCCTGTCTGCCTCGAATTTTATGCAGTCTGATTTTGCATCATTCAGGACAGTGTTTCAGGTTGAATCGGCAGGATTGGCAATTGAGGGTAAGCAGTGGAAACTAGCCTGGAAAACTTTTGGGAGCAAGTGTTAGAGCGACTTCAGCTTCAACTGAGTCGCCCGACGTTTGAGACCTGGATTAAGCCTGCAATGGCAGAGCGTCTCGATCAAAACAGCCTCGTGATCTGCACGCCGAATCCGTTTGCGCGAAACTGGCTCCAAAAGTACTACGTCAAAGCGATCGCGGAGGTCGTGCAAGACATTTTGGGCTACGCAGTCACGATTCATATCATTGTCAAGCCCGGAGCCGCTTCTGAATCGGCTGACGCGGAAGGCATGTGGTCAATGCCCACAGAAACTCCAGCAGCCCTAGCCGAAGCCCCAGCGCCGACAACTCAGCGGGTACGACATTCTGACCTCAACCCCAAGTCCGTCTTCTCGCGCTTCGTGGTTGGCTCCAACAACCGGATGGCTCATGCCGCATCGCTGGCAGTCGCAGAATCGCCAGGTCGGGAGTTTAACCCCTTGTTTCTGTGCGGCGGCGTTGGCTTGGGCAAAACCCATCTGATGCAGGCGATCGGGCACTATCGGCTAGAAATCGACCCGAACTCTAAAATCTTTTACGTCTCGACCGAAAAGTTCACCAACGACCTGATCACCGCAATCCGCAAAGACAGTATGCAAAGCTTCCGGGAGCACTACCGCGAAGTCGATGTGCTGCTGGTGGATGACATTCAATTCATTGAGGGCAAGGAATACACCCAGGAAGAGTTCTTCCACACCTTCAACACGCTGCATGAGGCAGGTAAACAAGTCGTGCTAGCCTCCGATCGCCCCCCCAACCAAATTCCTCGCCTGCAAGAGCGGCTTTGTTCACGCTTTTCAATGGGGCTGATTGCCGACATCCAGGCACCTGATCTAGAAACGCGCATGGCAATTCTGCAAAAGAAGGCAGAATACGACACGATTCGGCTACCGCGCACGGTGATTGAATATATTGCCTCCACCTACACGTCCAACATTCGGGAGCTAGAAGGGGCTTTGATTCGGGCGGTTGCCTACACCTCGATTTCGGGACTGCCGATGACGGTAGAAAACATCTCGCCCGTGCTAAATCCGCCCAGCGACCAGGTCGAAGCTTCTCCTGAAACCGTATTGGCGGCAATCTCAGAAACCTATAAAGTGTCGATCGAGGATCTGAAAAGCAGTTCGCGTCGCCGGGAAATCAGCGTGGCAAGACAGATCGGCATGTTTTTGATGCGGCAGCACACCGATTTGAGTCTGCCCAAAATTGGCGAGGTGTTTGGCGGCAAGGATCACACGACGGTGATGTATAGCTGCGAGAAAATTACTCAACTCAAGAATACTGATCCTGAACTCGCCCGCAATCTGCGGCAGTTGAGCGATCGCATTAGTTTCTCCAATCAGGCGCAAGCCCGCAAGTGAGATTACGCAGCGATCACCATTTCAACAATCTCTCCATCATGCAATTCGTAGTGATGTCCTGAGCTTTCTGGATACTAGGCGATGAACTCGTCGAAGCTAACGGGTTGAGGGAGCGCTCGAATCATGGCGATCGTGCCTCGAAATTGGGTTAAGCCTAGAAATCATTTTAAAGCGAGATTAGCCCTGATTCTGGGCGATCGCCCTGCGCCGTGCCTGCTGTACCGGATTTGCCCAGCGCTCTAGGAAGCTAAACGCCTGTGAGGAGAGTAATGTCAGGATCAGGTAGACGATCGCGACGCTGGTATAGATCACAAAGGGCTGATAGGTAGCAGCTACAATCATTTGCCCGTTGCGGAGCAGTTCTTCAAAGCCAATCACCGCCACAAGGCTGGTATCTTTCAGCATAGAGATAAACTCATTGCCCAGCGGCGGAATCATTCGCCGGAGTGCCTGCGGAAAAATGATGTATCGCAGGGTTTGGAAAGCTCCTAAGCCGAGCGACTCTGAAGCTTCGCGCTGCCCTAGCTCGATCGACTGGATGCCCGCTCGGACAATTTCGGCAATGTAGGCGGCACTGTTGAGGCTGAGCGCTAGGATGGCAGCGGCAAATTGACTCAGCGAAAATTTGAGTCCGGCATCTTTGATGGCGGCAGGTAGACCAAAGTAGATCATAAAAAGTTGGATCAGCAGGGGCGTACCGCGAAAGAAGTCTACATAGATTCGCGCTAAGACGCTGACGATCGGGGAGGTAGACAACCGGGCGATGCCAATCAGCGAACCGCCGATCATGCCTAGGACGATCGCGATCGCGGTGAGCTGTAGGGTGACTCCGGCTCCGAGGAGCAATGAGGGGAGAGATTGGCGGATGAGATCGAGGGATTCTAGCATAGGGAAGTTAGAGGAGTTAAGGGTGATTCAAGAGGCAGCTTTGTAGGATGTGTTAGGCGCTAGCCGTAACGCATCGAATCCTAGGAACGATGCGTTACGCTGCGCTAACACATCCTACTTGGGGCTAAATGGGAGCTTTCTCCGGCAGCGTCGGCGCTTTACCACCAAACCACTTCTTGTAAATCTCGTCATACTTACCATCGCTAATGATCTTCGCCAGCCCAGAGTTGATTTTCTCCAGGTTAGGCGACCCTTTAGGCGCTGCGATGCCGTAGTATTCTTCGGTGACGAGCTGACCGACAATCTTCACGCCTTTTACGTTGCCGCTCTTGACCGCATACAGCGTCACAGGCGCATCGTTAACGACCGCATCGACGTTGCCATTGGATAGCTCTTGCAAGGCTAACGGCGCGTTGTCGAACGTCCGTAGCTCAGAAGGTTTTGCTTCTTTAGCCTTTTCGGCTCCGGTCGTACCAATTTGGACGGCGATTTTTTTGCCTTTCAGGTCAGCTAAAGATTTGATGTCGGTGTTGGCTTCGGGGACAGCGATCGCCAACCCTGCCTTGAAGTAAGGACGCGAGAAATCAACGGCTTTAGCACGTTCTGCCGTAATGGTCATGGTGCTGATCGTTGCATCCATTGTGCCAGCTTGGAGTGCGGGAATGATGCCATCGAACGGAAGCTGTTTCAGATCAGCTTTGAAGCCCGCTGCATCGGCAACCGCGTTGATCAGATCGATATCAAAGCCTTCATAAGTGCCGTCTGGCTTTTTTGACTGGAATGGGGCAAACGTCGGGTCGATCGCAAACTTCAAAGTCTGGCCGCTAGTCGGAGAAGCCCCTGCGGAAGCGGAGCCTGATGGAGAAGCAGCGGAATCGGTGGGCGTGGAACCGCAGGCGGCAAACATCACCACGCAGCAGAGGCTCAGCAAGCCGAGAGTCAGTTGGCGCAAAAAACGCGATCGCGTCAGATTAATCATGGGGTGAACCTTGGGGTCGATATAAAATGTTGATGTGATTGAGTTTATAGCGCGATCGAGAAAAACTGGAAAGGATGCACAACGTAATTTTTGGTCACTGTACTTGCTTTCTGGGGCTGAAAAATGTGCTATTCCTATCACAATCTATGTAAGTCACCCAGACTATGGAACCTGTATTGACTGAAAGCCACACCGCCGCCGCTCCAGCGATCGCCTTCACCAAAGTTGAGAAAAGCTACGGCAGCTTGCGCGTCCTCAAGGGCACCAGCGGCTATATCAACTCCGGCGAAGTGGTGGCAATCATTGGGTCTTCGGGCTGCGGCAAAAGCACGCTGTTGCGCTGCTTCAATCGGCTAGAGGCGATCAACGGCGGGCAGCTCATCGTCAACGGCATGAATTTGTCGAAGCCAGATCTGTCGGCTCAAGAATTGCGGCAGCTCCGGGCGCAGGTGGGCATGGTGTTTCAGCAGTTCAACCTGTTTCCGCATCGCACCGTGCTAGAAAACCTGACCTTGGCTCCGCAAAAAGTGCTGGGACTCTCCGCAAAAGAGAGCGGACGCACCGCCCGATTTTTTTTAGACAAAGTGGGACTGCTGGAAAAAGCCGACTTCTATCCCGATCAACTCTCTGGCGGACAAAAGCAGCGGGTGGCGATCGCCCGTGCCCTATGCATGAAGCCGAAAGTGATGCTGTTTGATGAGCCAACCAGCGCCCTTGATCCAGAGCTAGTGGGCGAAGTCCTCGCCGTGATGCAGCAGCTTGCTGAAGAAGGAATGACAATGGCGATCGTCACCCACGAAATGCAGTTTGCCCGCGAAGTGGCGGATCGGGTCATGTTCTTGAACCAAGGACAGGTTGAGGAAGAGGGCGTAGCGCGTGAAGTGATCGATCATCCCCAATGCGATCGGCTCAGAGCTTTTCTCAGCCGCATGAGTTTCGCAAGGGCTTAAGTTCTCGATACAATCCAGGGGATACGCTTTCCGCTAGAGCGATCGCGCTTAACCTAAATCGCTATGAAAACTCCCGATTCTTCGTCTACCGATGCCCCAAAAGACCCGTCAGAGAATCCCCCTACCCCGCTGCGCTGCTTTATGGGTGCGGCGATCGCCAGCGGCATTGGCTCGGCGCTCTACTTTTTGACCCTATCGATCATGCAATCGTTTGCCGATAAACCGTTGCCGACGGGAAATCGGATTGCAGTCAACATCGGCACTGCCGTGCGAACCTTGGTGATCGGTATGAGTACGCTTGCCACCGCAATTTTTGCGATCGCCGCCGTCGGCCTAGTCGCGCTAGGCATCCAGCTTTTGATCAAACAGCTTCGTCAACCTTCGCCTCGCTAGCGATTCAATCCCCCTTCGTTTTGGCTTAATCTCCTTGCCTTCATCCTGCCTAATTCTATTTACCCGCTACCCTCAGCCTGGAACCACCAAGACCCGTTTGATTCCAGCCTTGGGGGCAGAGGGTGCTGCCATGCTTCAGCGTCAGATGACCGAGCATACGCTGCGGCAGGTCGAGCAGTTGGTCTCTGAGCGATTAGAACAGCCGGAGCCGATCGCCCTCGAAATCTGGTATGCAGGCGAGGAAGGCGATCGAGCTCAAATGCAGCAGTGGCTTGGCGCAAAATGGAACTATCAGGCTCAAGGCACAGGAGACTTGGGCGATCGGATGGCAAGAGCGTTTCAAGCAGCTTTTGCCAGCGGCGTAGAGCAGGTGGTAATTATCGGCAGCGATTGTCCACAGTTGGATGCCGATCGCCTGTCGCAAGCCTTTCGATCGCTGCAAGCTCATGATCTAGTATTGGGCGAAGCCACCGACGGCGGCTATTACCTGATTGGGCTGTGGCAATTCGTGGCTGAGCTGTTTGTCAGCATCGATTGGAGCACAGAGCGGGTTTTGCAGCAAACGCTAGAAATCGCCAAGCGGCTGTCGCTGTCGATCGCCATCCTGGAACCGCTGACCGATATCGATCGCCCAGAAGATTTGCCAATCTGGGAAGCAGTTCGCCAAGAGGCAGAACAGTCGAGACTCTCTGCCCTTGAACTGTCAGCCCCCAACTCTCCTAAACTCTCAGTCGTCATTCCTGTCCTCAACGAAGCCGATGCGCTCGCCGCAATTTTGCCCACGGTGCTGCAAGACGGCATCGAGGTAATCGTAGTCGATGGGGGCAGTCACGATGGCACAGTGGCAAGGGCAAAGGGTGCAAAAGTGATCGCCTCACAGGTGGGACGCGCCAAACAAATGAACGCTGGAGCAGCGATCGCCACCGGGGAAACGTTGCTGTTTCTCCATGCCGATACCCGCCTACCTGCAAACTTCGCAAGCTGGATCGAACACACGCTAGAACAACCCGGCACGATCGCAGGTGCGTTTGAGCTAAGCATTGAAGGGAATCAACTGGGGCTACGCTGTGTCGAATGGGGCGTGAAATGGCGATCGCGCCTGCTCCAGATGCCCTATGGCGATCAAGCCATTTTCCTCAAAGCCGACATTTTCACGGCGTTGGGCGGCTTTGCTGACCTGCCGATCATGGAAGACTTCGAGCTAGTGCAGCGGCTGCGAGCGCTGGGAAAAGTGGCGATCGCACCTGCCGCTGTAGTCACATCTGGGCGCAGATGGCAGAAACTAGGCATTTTGCAAACGACGTTAATCAACCAGCTCGTGATTGCCGCCTACTTTTTGGGAGTGCCACCCGCGGCGATCGGGCAATGGTATCGCGGTAGAAAGTGAACGGAGAGGCTTCTACCAGGGTTCCCGGTGGGTAGCCCTGTCGGGTTGAGCACTGTCGGATGGATTATCCTGCGGCTGATTCAGATCTTCAGGTCGGCTAGGTTTAATTTTTTCCGTGGTGATCAACGTTTCCATCACCGATTTAACGATCGGCGCAGCCACCGTCCCCCCGTAAGCATCCTCGCCCTGCGGCTCATCCACCACTGCCAGCACGGCATAGCGAGGCGCTTCCGCAGGCAAAATGCCCACAAAGCTAGTGATTCTGGCTCCTTCGATATAGCCCCCGCTGGCGCTTGCCTTCTGAGCCGTTCCGGTTTTGCCCGCAATCCGATAGCCGTCAATTTGTGCCGCTTTTCCGGTTCCCTCCCTCACCACCTGCTCCATCATCTTCAGCACTGCTTTGGTGTTTTTAGCCGAAAACAGCGGCTTCGGCAGGGGCGTATCCGGTCGCCAGTTCAAATTACCATCTGCATCGACCAGCCCTTTGACCAGATGCGGAGTCACCAATTTGCCGCCGTTTGCAACGAGGCTATGGAGCTGGATCAGCTTCATCGGTGTCAGCGAAAACCCTTGACCAAACGCAGTCGTTGCCGGTTCGATCGCGCTGTCAATAAACTGCTGATAGGTCTTCATCTGACCTTGGGTTTCAGCAGGTAGATCAATCCCAGTCGGTTTATCCAGCCCGACTCGTTCCAGCCAGGCATAGTAAACGCCCGGATCGAGCCGCTCCATCACATGCACCATGCCGACGTTGCTGGAATATTGCAGCACTTGCGCGATCGACAGTTCGCCTCTGCCGCCCATCGACTCAGAATCGGAGTTTTGAATTGGCCAATCGTCTACGATAATCTCGCCTTCGTCATACACAGTGCTGTCGGGCTGAATTGCCCCCGCCTCCAGCGCGATCGTCACATTCACAGGCTTAAAGGTCGAACCCGGTTCATACAGATCCGAAATCACCCAGTCCTTCAGGCTTTCCATATTTGCCTCATAGAACTTGTTGGGATCATAAGACGGCTCCGACACTAGGGAGGCGATCGACCCATCCTGCACATTCATCACAATCACCGTGCCGCGTTTAGCATGGTAGCGATTCATCATCTGCTTCAGCGCAAACCGAGTTGCCCGCTGAAGGCGACTGTCGATCGTGAGCTGTAGCCGTAAGTCGGTGCGCTGCGACTCCAAGAAGTTAGGCGGCAGACCCACAGGGATGATCGAGCCATCGCCCGATCGATTCAACTGCATCCCTTCGATCGGCTGCTGAAGCTGCTTTTCCTCTGAAGCCTCTAGCCCTGCCTGTCCCTGGCGATCGAGGTTGACATAGCCCACAATATTGGCGGACAAATCCTGCTGCGGATAAAGCCGCTGCTGGTGCGGTTCCAAATCCAACCCATCTTTTGCCAACCGCAAAATCCGATGGGCTAAATCTTCTGGGATCGATTCCTGGATGCGAAGACCGCTGTCTCCAGCATTGAACTGTTTCAGCAAAGCCTCCACAGGCTGACCCAGGATGGGCGATAGCGTCGCTGCCATCAGCTCTTTCGACTCTTTGAACATGTAAGGGTGGGCATACAGCGTATACACCGGACGATCGATCGCCAGCACATCCCCATTGCGATCGATAATCGGACGACGCGGAGTCACCGGATTGAACATGACCCGATGCTGGGACTCAGCCCGCTGGCGCAGCATCGGAGCCTGAATAATCTGAATCTTAAACAGATTGAACCCCAGCCCAATCATCGCCAGCAGCAATATTGCCCAAACCATTGCCAGCCGATCTTTCGGAGCACGATCGAGCGTCGGACGGGCGATCGGAGTCAGGCGACGGCGGTTTGAAGTCCCTGACTCTTCTGAGGTCGAAAACTTGGATCGAGGCTCTCTAGATCTGGAGGCTTTGGACTTAGGTTGAGAAGATGGCTGAGCAGCCGATCGCCGATCGGTGCGCGATCGGCGAGAGCGAGAACGGAAGGAGGGGAAAGAGAGAGCCATCGCCGGGAGTAGGATGAAGTTTTCTGCGGAGCTGGGGTGAGGGAGTCGCGATCGCCTGATCGCCTATCTAGTAGCCTAAAGGTCTAGTAGCCTAAAGGTCGCGCTGGGATCGGCTGAGGCGGCGGAAGATTGACTTCAGGCGTAACTGGAGGTCGCTGGGGGGCAGGAGTCAAAAAGATAGTATTGCCCGGTTCAGGCAGCACCAACCCACTATCCGGAGTCTCTGCCTGTTTTGCCATCTGGTTTTTAATCACTTCATTCGCTGCCATCATCTGCCGCTCTTGCTTTTGCAAAGCCTCCATGCGGTTGTAGGCTCTGCCCCAACGCTGCTGGGTGTAGACTGTCCAGCCGTAAACCACCAACAGCCCAATTACCAACATGAAGGTAAAGGCAGATGAGGTGCGTTGCAGCACCAGCAGCAGTTTGAGCCAGGAGGGGTTTGTTTGAGGACGCGGCAGCGTTTGCACTACGTCTGATTGGGCTGTGTCCGATCGAAAGCGATTAGCCTGGGCTTGATTCTGGACGGGCTGAGCCGTCGCTTTTTGGGATGGACGCAGCGGAATAGGGCGCTGCCTCAACGGAGTCGGCGCATCAGTCCCTCTCTGCTCTCCCTGCCTTTTAAAGAACTTTGCCGATCGCCCCGATCGCGAATTTCTTGCTGATGCCATGCGCTTCTCCTCACCGCCACACTTCCACACTTAATCTATATCTTGTTTCTATACAAAGCGATC
>JBBSFA010000035.1:0-10302 GCA_038239185.1 Elainellales cyanobacterium
ACGAACTCTTCGCCGCGATCGATCCATTGCTTCAGATCTGTCACATTCATTTCCTGCATGGCTTTTTGCTGCTGCGCTTCAGCAGCTTTAGCTTGGGGAATTCCACAGAACATTTCGTAGTCAATCAGCTTGTCAATCAGCGGGCGGACGGGATTGGGACGCAGCTTCAATTCGCGGAAGCTCATGTTTAGGGCATTGTACAGCAGCAGACGACCGCTGAGCGTTTGCCCGGTTCCGAGAATGATCTTGATCGCTTCCGTCGCTTGAATGGTGCCGATGATTCCACAAAGCACCCCTAGAACACCGCCTTCGGCACAAGAGGGAACTAGTCCGGGTGGGGGAGGTTCGGGATACAAATCGCGATAGTTGGGACCGCCTTCATAGTTGAAGACGGTCGCTTGCCCCTCAAAGCGGAAAATGGAGCCATAGACGTTGGGTTTGTTTTGCAACACACAAACGTCGTTGACGAGATAGCGGGTCGGGAAATTATCCGTGCCATCAATCACCAGATCGTAGGGTTCCGCGATCGCCATCGCATTTTCGGCGCTGAGCCGGGTTTCGTACAAATCAACCTGACAGGTCGGATTGATTTCTAGAATCCGGGCTTTTGCCGATTCGATTTTGGGCTTGCCGACCCAAGAGGTGCCGTGAATAATTTGGCGATGCAGGTTTGAGTGATCGACCACATCGAAATCGACGATGCCGATCCGCCCGATCCCGGCTGCGGCTAAATACAGCAGCAGCGGAGAGCCTAATCCACCTGTACCCACACAAAGGACGCTAGCAGCCTTGAGGCGCTTTTGCCCATCTAGCCCGACTTCCGGCAAAATGATGTGCCGAGAGTAGCGTTCGTAATCGTCTTTACTGAGCTGGATTTCATCCAGATTGGGATTGAGCATAGCAACATTGAGAGATCACTGAGAGATCAAAAAGGTGAGATCAGAGTTGAGCGATTTGAGGGGATTTTGTGGCTCGCCTTTCTATTAGAGCAGGTGTGTTACGCGATCGAAGCTTTTGGGGTTTAGAGTTTAAGATTTGCAACAATTAGCCTGCGTTAAGGCTAGCTCCAATCTTCGCGCTGGGCACCTCGCCCTCGGTAAACCTGTGCCGCTTGGTGGATCTGGCGAGTTTTGCTGAAAAGTTCTTCTTCGGTAAGCTGCCACTGTGCCAAGACTTTTTGCAGATCGGCTTGAATATCTCTGGCTCCCGGAAAATTGCGATAGCGGATTTGCAGCCGCGCGAATTCTGCCAGATTGTAGTCCGTCGGTTGCCCTTGCAGCAGCACATCCACAATTTGGCGATCGTCATTCCAAAGCGGATGTTGTTGGTCTTTTAGCTGATCTTTAGCGTTGGCATTGGGCATAGCAGGAGGTTAACGCGAACTTATCCCAGAAATCTTACTCGAACGATCGCTCCTTGGGCTGTGTCTTTAAAAAAGTCTGGATGAGAGAATTAAAAAATACTCTTTATCGCTATTTAGGGCTTATGGCTTGGCAACGGCTGCTTTCTTCGATTCTTCTAACGATTGCCCTGTTCATTTTCTCTCCGGCTTCCGCTTGGGCAGACTGGACAGTGCCTTTGTCTTACAGTAATGCTGACCTGCGCGGACAAGATTTTTCGGGGCAAGAGCTGCAAGGCTCAGAATTCTCAAACGCCGTTCTAGAACTGACAAATTTTTCCCATGCGGATGTGCGGGGCACAGTGTTCAGCGCTTCTGTGATGACGCAAGCCAATCTGCACGGCGCAGACCTGACCAACGCGATGGCAGACCAAGTGAATTTTGCCGGAGCTGACCTCAGGGATGCCGTGTTCACCGAAGCAATTTTGCTGCGATCGACCTTTGAAGGGGCAGACATCACGGGAGCGGATTTCAGCGATGCGATCCTAAATGGCGCACAAGTCAAAGAGCTTTGCCAAAAGGCGATCGGCACGAATTCCAAAACAGGAATAGAAACCCGCGACTCATTGGGCTGTCGCTAGCATAAAGCGGTATGGTTTAACAGTAATCGTTTCGTTCGATCGCCCCTACCAGATCGCCCCTACCCATGGTTGATTCCCCTCTCGCAGCGCTCTCCTTGCTCTCTCGCACATCTTTATATTCGCTGCATCTGGAACAGAATGCCCGGATGGTTCCGTTTTCGGGCTGGGAAATGCCTGTGCAGTATGGCGGTATTGGCAAAGAGCACCAAGCGGTGCGGCAGGCAGCAGGCATGTTCGATATTTCCCACATGGGCAAATTTACCTTGCGCGGTCGCCATCTGATTGAGCAGCTTCAGTCCTTAGTTCCTTCTGATCTAAGCCGATTGCAGCCCGGAGAGGCTCAGTATACTGTTCTGCTGAACCCAGAGGCAGGCATCATAGACGATCTGATTATCTACTACCAGGGCGAAACGGCAGCGGGCGAACAGCAGATTGCGTCGATCGTCAATGCAGCCACGATCGATAAAGATAAAACCTGGCTGCTGACTCACCTGGATTCTAGCCAAATCGACTTTGTAGATCTGTCTGCCTCAAAAGCGCTGCTTGCCGTGCAGGGTGTAACTGCCGTGCAGGCGCTCCAAGCCTTCGTCGCAGAAGATCTGTTTGCGGTCAAGCGGTTTGGGCATCTAGAAGGAACGGTACTGGGTCAGCCTGGATTTCTGGCGCGCACGGGCTATACGGGTGAAGACGGCTATGAGATCATGCTTGATCCGGAGACTGCCGTACAGCTCTGGCGATCGCTCCTAGCAGCAGGCGTAATTCCCTGCGGCTTGGGTGCGCGGGATACTTTGCGGCTGGAGGCAGCGATGGCGCTGTACGGACAAGATATCAACGACAGCACTACGCCTTTGGAAGCCGGACTGGGGTGGCTGGTGCATCTCGATCGCAAAGGGGAGTTCATTGGGCGATCGCGGCTGGAGCAGCAAAAGCAGGCGGGGGTCGATCGGCGGCTAGTAGGCTTGCAGATGACTGGACGCAACATCGCCCGACACGACTATCCGGTCATCTGCGACGGCAAGGCATCTGGCATTGTCACTAGCGGGACGCTATCGCCAACCCTGGGATATCCGATCGCGCTTGCCTACGTGCCACCTCAGTTTGCCAAACTCGATCAGCCGCTAGAAGTCGAGATTCGCGGCAAACTGTATGCTGCCAAAGTGGTCAAGCGTCCGTTCTACAAAAGCCCCTTGCTCTAAGGCTGAGGCGCGATCGCCAGCGCAATTTCAATTTTTGTTAAAGCACTGGTTTCGTTGGGGGTTGCCAAGAGGGTCAGTCGCCCACCCATCACTTCTAAGATGGCTTTGACAATCAGCAGATTTAGCCCTCCCGAAGGAATCTCCGCAGCGATCGGCATCGCATCCTCGATAATCGGTTCGCTCCAAAACTGAGCTGGACGCTGATCTTCGATCCAAATGAGTGCTTCCTCTGTCTCAGCAGAGATTTGAGTCGTCAGGCGGATAATTCCCTCCTGCATCAGACTAATCGGCGTATCCAGCAGATTCAGCAAGGCTTGCCGCAGCCAGCGAGGATCGCTCAACACGCAAATCTCTGGATCAGGTAACTCGATCGTCAGGCGTAAATTACGATTCTGGGCTTGGAGCCGCGTGAGCTGATCAACCTCTGAGATCGCCTCCACAAGCGGTACAGATTGGAGCTGGGCTGGCTCCACCCCATACGAAACTTTTGAGATCAGAATCAGCCGATCGAGCACCTTCAGCATTTTTTCGGCGGCAGTTTGCGCCTGAGCAATGAACTCTCGCTCCTCCTCTGGACTCTCGCACAGATCCGCCAAAATGAGCTGGTGCAAGCTAATGGCGCTATTAATGGGCGATCGCAGCTCATGAGCCGATCGCCCTAAAAATCCAGCTTTGAATTGCGCCATCTCAGTAACCATCCAGTTCGCAATCTGGTGCTGGCTGATTTGGGCGGGTTGAGGATCGATCGGTTCACCTGAAGCAGGGGCGCTGAGTGAAGCTTGCTCTCCTGCCGACGAATCCCCTTGAAGTCTGTTATCCTGGGAACGCACAAACCGCCAACCCAGCCACACACCTGAACTCAGTCCCAAAACCAAACTTCCTAAATCCATTCTGCTCCGACAAAAAACTCATTTGAAAAACTCATCTGTTTGTGTTTAACCAAAATAGCTGTAAAAAATCCACCTCCAAACTGCCCAAAGTTGTGCTTTTATCTTAAAGTTTTTCTCTGTTCCAAGCGAAAAATAGATTGACTGCCGTACAGCTTGGCAAGCTTGGCAATTCGATCGGCACTGCTACATAGCCCCAGCCCATTTACCTTAGAACTAATCCTATGGTTGCACCCTCTACACCCGCTCGATCGGTTGATCCAGCTCGATCGTTTGACTTTGTTGGCTTTGGCGACGAAGTTCCCGGCATCTTGGCATTAGTGTCTGCCGCTAGGGAGTATCGCCGTCGCACAGGCAACTTTGCCAGAAGTGTGCTGATGCTCAAGGGCAACGCGCAGGATGGAGTAGGCGGACTTTTGGTGCGCGGGCGACTAGCATATCTCGATCGCAGCAATATACCGCTGACCACGCGGCAAACCTTCTATCTCGATGATTTTGGCGATCCGCCTGCGATTTACAAAGAATTTTTGCAGCGATCGGGCGTGCTTAGAGTGGCGATCGATCCAGGCAACGCGACCAGTGCCCTACGCGACATGATGAGCGAAGCGGGCGTTAGCATTCTCAGCAATGTCAAACTTAAGTCTGTGCTGAAAGACGGTCAGAAAATAAGAGGATTAGAACTTACAAATGGAGCCGTCTTTGCAGGGAAACATTTTATTGATTCTACCGTTAATGCCGAGCTAGCCCAATTGGCGGGTGTCAAAAAGCTGACTGGCTATGCCGGGTTGGGCTTGCCTGTCTCTGAACTTGCCACCACGCTGGTGTTTGAAACCCAAGGGATTAGCCCGCAAAATTTGAAAGATATAGAGCTTTCTTACCTGAAGCGGCTGACCAATCCAAACGACGCGGAAGCCCAGCAGTGGATTAACGTGGCTGCGGGAAAAGACCCCTCGCTGGCTCGATACTTGCGCGACTCGCTGACGCGCAGCTATGGGCGACTGAACACGATGGATATCGGCTCAGATTACATCGATATCTACAGTCGAGCCTTGTCGATCGCCTATCACGCTTTCCGAGGCATCAAACACTTCCTGCCTGAGAGCGGCGTTGTGTTTGATAACGCCAATATTGCCCTGCTGCCCGGAAACCGGATGATTTGGAACTGCCTGCTGTTCTATACAGATGCCGCGCAGGCTGAAGCTCTCGCTCGCAACGGTGGCAAGCCAACGCCCGCCATGCTCAATGAAATCAAATATGTGACCCAATGGTTTGGCAGCTTAGGCGCAACGCTTGTGCAAGCGGCTCCAGAGCTTTACATCCGCCATGCTGGAAATATTGTAGGCGCGGTTGATCCGTTGAGCGGGGCGCAGATGATCGCGGGCGGCGTGCCGAATTCAGAGGCGATCGGCACATTTGGCTATGCGTTTGATTCGCGGGGCGGCATCAATGGCTTGTGGAAACGAGCAAGCGAAGTCGGCATCCAGAAATTCGCGTTCAAGAACCCTCTACTGAACGTCGGGATGCATCATGCGCTGATTAAATCAGTGCCCAATCTAGCGGTGATTAGCCCTGCTTCTGGCTTCGATGGCTGCGCCAGCACCGTTGGCAGGATCGTTGAATTTAACGTCGCGGTGGCTCAAGGCATTGGCATTGCAGCCGCGATCGCCCACCTCAGCGGCAGGAACCTCGCGGAGATTACCAACGAATAAGTTCGGGCAGTGTTGCTCCAGACCGACAAGCTTTCCAAAATCTACGGCAAGTATGACCCCGTGGAAACTTCCAGCATGAGCAACTTTGAGCAGCGCATGTTTGATGTCAGTCTGGCAACTCCAGTGGGATTTAATTGGCTGATCGCTTAGGCTTTACCTAGCGCAAAGCCCTACGATACAGGCGTATAGCCCCGCCACATCCCCACTAGGATGCCCTGCACTTCGACTTGAGCCGCAGGCGCTTCGATCGGCTGATAATTTGGGTTTGCTGGCTTCAAAGTCACCTGGTTGCCCTTGCGGTGGTAATACTTCAGCGTGTAGCCATCCTCATTCACCCGCGCCGCCACGATCGCCCCGTTCTTGACGGTTTTCTGATCCTGGATCGGACGCATCAGCACAATATCGCCGTTGTCGATCAAAGCCCCGACCATGCTGTCTCCCCGAACGCGCAGGGCATAATCGCCGGGTTTCAGCGCAGAGGTCGAAAAGTCGAGCTGCTCTTCGGAATCGGTGTAAGATTGTACCACAGAACCAGCGGCGATCGTTCCCATAATCGGGACACCCTGCGGTTTGAGGATACGAAGGGTGCGTGCCCTCCCCTCTGTCCAGTCAATATATCCCTTAGTGCGTAGATGCTCTAGCCGACTCTGAATCGGCGCAGGCGATCGCAGCCCCATTGCCCGCATCATCTGCCGAATGGAAGGAGAATGCTGATTTTCCTTGATATATTGGATCAGCCAGTCGTAGAGCTGCTGCTGGACTTCCGTTAGGGTTAGAGTTTCCATAGATAAAGAGTGTGAGTTGAGTTTGAACGGCGATCGAGACAGAATTTACAAGCGGACTTTACAAGTCCAAAACTTTACAAATCCAAAACAAGTCAAAAAACGCTTCAATAGAATGTTCTAAATAGAATATTAAAAAATAATAGAACATTCTAAGAACATTTGTACCAAATATTTCACAGAATTGTCCAGCATTTTGTCACGCTTTGCAGATGGGTTGACAAAATACTTTGCTCAAATAAATTTAGAGCATCTTGAAATCGGCGCTTGTAATAGTGGTTGCCTTGATGTGCGACAGTGCCGCTAGCGTTTCTCCGCGAAATTGCACGATCGCAGTTTGTCCCTGCTGCACAAAGCTCAAGCTCGAAAATTTAAGCTTTTTAACAACCCCTAATTTATCTTCACCATTGCGAAAATCCTGAATTCGCGCAAGACCGCGTGAATCGATCGCAAACACATCTCTGCCGCGATCGCCGACCAGTTCGTTTTTGCCGCTGCCACCGTCCAGTCGATCTCTGCCCTCACCGCCGCGCAGCAAATCGTTCCCTGCCTCGCCATGCAGCGAATCGTTGCCTTGACTCCCTTCTAGAGTGTCGTTGCCCTTACCACCCAGCAGCAAATCGTCGCCCCAGTCTCCCACCAGGTAATCATTGCCAGAACTCCCGTTGAGGCGATCGCGTCCGACTCCCCCAAACAGCGCATCCAGTCCCCCTGCGCCAATCAAGACATCATCGCCAGCCCCGCCGTCAAGGTTCTCAGACACAGCAGTGCCTTGCAGACGGTCATTGCCTGGACTGCCTGTCTGTTTGGAGAGAAATGAATTCAAAACTGCGCCATCGGCTTGAATAAAACCAGCTCCGCTGCTGAAATTTCCTGGCGTAGCCATTGAAATTGCCGTACTTTGCAGGGCTGTCAGCACTTGCGCTGAGGTAAGGCTACGGTGTCCACCTGCCCGCTGCAACATCAAGGCTGCCACAGCCGCCGCATGAGGAGCTGCCGCCGAAGTTCCCGCAAACGAGCTGAAGTCTAGGGAAAGATTGGTGCTATTAATCGTAGTTGAGACGCGATCGGGTGCAGTAATTTCTGGCTTTTGACGAATTTCTGGCGTGGCAAGCCGATTCCCCTGTGCGTCGAACAAAATGGGTGTACCACCGTGGCTAGAGAAGGATTCTAGCTGTAACGTTTTTCCCTTAAAAGCCGGGGTGGTCAGAAAAGAAGCGGCAGCCACCGCGATCGCGCCCTTGGCATTAGGATGTCCCACAATGGTCGAGCTGCCTGTAGCACTGGGTGTGTCATTGACATACTGATAGGTCACGCTATTGTCGATCGCAAAATAGCTAACCCATTTGATTAACCCCGGAGGCGGACTGGTGGGATTCACCCGGCGGGCAATCATCAGGTAAACCGTTTGCGGTTTCACCGTGGAATAAACCAGCTCGCGGGTCGGAATTTCTGCACTGGGCGCAGAAGTTGAAGCCCCGCTGACCAACTGACCGCCTGCGTCCGGTAGCTGTGGACTGGTGAGCAGAAAAAACTCTAGATCGTTCGTGACCTGCCCGATCGGCTGATCCCAGCCTAAAACCAGATCAATTTCTGGCAGCGAGTCGTAGAGTACCTCGCCCACAGTCGCAGCGGGAAGCTTGATATCTTGAAACAGATCCACGCCGCCGCTCGGATCAAAATTGTGCGCCTCATAGGTGTTGCCGCGATAGGTAAAAGTCGCGCCAGGACGAAAGGAGCTTTGATAAGAGCGATTGCCGTCGTTGCCAGCAGCCGAGAAATAAATCACGCCCTGGTTCGTGGCTTCGTCCACCGCCTGCGCGGCAGCCCCATCCTGAAAAAGGACAGGATCGGAGGTGCCCAAATCATCCACAATGATGTCGGCTCCTGCCTTGACCAGCGATCGCACTGCCTCCGCGAGACTGGCTTCGCTACTCCCGGCGCTGTGAAACAGAAGTTCTGCGCCCGGAGCCACATCATGAATAATTTGCAGCATAGCGCGCCCTTCATCCGTGCGAAACCCCAAATTATCCTGCAAAACCCGCACAGGTTTTTTGTAGCCGTCAGGGTTACGCAATCCAGGCAGGTCACCGCTGGCAACATCAGATGCCGCTCCTGCCTGAGCGTTGTAGCTATCAGAAATTACCCCAATCTTGATGCCCAATCCATCCAGATGAAACTGCTCGCGAGCCGTGTTCGATCGCACCGCGCGATCGCCTTCACTCGTAATCTTGCCAACCATGACTCGCCCTCTACTAAGCAGCCCCATCATTTTGGCTCAAAACAACTGCTCCGTCTGTGAGCAGACAGAGCAGTTGTAGCTATTGCACTTGAAAGGCTTTAGGCTTGTTTGATCGCATGACTGTGGAGCCAGACCTTACCCACTCTGGCAACACCCATGAGGTTTCGGACAACGGGAGCACGATCGCGCCAGCTCGGCGTAATGTCACTCCGCGAATTTTCCTGTGTGCCGAGATTAGGAAAGGCTAGCAGCGTCAAAACATCTGGATTTTGCGATCGGAAGTGATTATAGGCTCCATCCACATGCATTGGTCCCCCGTCTGGATGTCCTTCAGGTCGCTGTTGCACGGCTTCTAAAAACTCAATCAGGCGATCGAGGATTGTTCCATTCACGCCATAAAAGTGGGTGGTCTGAAAGCTGCCTGTAAAGGGTTGCAGTTTTGCTTGTTGCAGTTTAGATGTCGGTTGACCCACAGTGCCCTTTTTCCCAGATTGTAGAGAATGACCAAAGTAGACAAAGCCCCAGTCTGTTTGCTGAAGCTGCTCGACTAAAGACTCTTCCTGCTGCTTAAACAGATTTGAAATGACTAAATCATCTTCCACAATCAAAATATTTGAAAGACCATCTTTTTTGGCTTGCTTCAGGATTGCCAGGTGACTTAAAAAACATCCTCTTGCGCCGATATTGGGAAACTCTCCGGCACTATCAGGTCGAATCGCTGGAAAAATTTCGATTTGATTAGGAGTCAGCGGCAAGCCTGCTTTCTCTAGCTCCAGCGCGATCGTTTTGCGGCGATCGGTTCGCTCTGGCAGGTTAACCACATAGATACGATCGAAAAAATTCTTGATTTTCATCACCCAAGCTCCGTTAATTTTTTAAGATCACAGAAATTCGCACAGGGTTCTGTTGGAACTTCCCAGCGCGCTTGTGAGTTGCGGAATACCCAGTTCTGCTTTCTGCTGCGAAAGAAGATTGACCGAACCCGTAACCGTAGCCGTAAACCGTAACCGAATATCTGTCGTGACAGATATAACACCCGTTTAGATCTGGCGATCGGCGCTAGCCGCACAGAGGGCATCCTGTGCGGCTAGCTCTGTTCCAGAACTGAAAGGGTTAGCTTTCAACCAATCTGCTAACCGAATAGACAAAGCCACAATCATCAAGGTAGGATTCGCGTGACTGGTGGTGGGAAACACCGAACTGCCTGCCACGAAAAGCCCTTCCACGCCATGAACCTGGCAGTTGATATCTACAACCCCAGCGCCAGGGTTCACCGCCATGCGCGTTGTCCCGATGGGATGTGCCCTATCTGTAAAGTGAGTTTGCCAGCCTTCTTGCGCGTACAGCCAATCCGAAAGCTTAGGTTGAGGCAGACCGATTCGCTGGAACTCTTGGTTCACCAATTCACCGAGCCGTCGAGCCGTTTGCTGTTCTCGCTGGCTAATTTTCCAGTTGAGTTTGGAAAGCGGCATTCCCAAGGCATCTTTGCGATCGGAGAGCGTGATG
>JBBSFA010000036.1:0-10269 GCA_038239185.1 Elainellales cyanobacterium
AACGGTTCCTTATCCAAGCTGCATTTTAGGCTTGCGCTTACGAATTCAGTGCCAATCACCAGTTTTGCAACTCGCATTCACACAGTTGGCTTACTCCGCTGGATTGACGATCGATCTCAGCGATAATCCTGCCGTTCCCCTAGTAACCGATCATCTGCTACCTGCCCAAACAGCGAGTGCCGTACTGTGGGTCAGCCCCGCTGGACAATCTCCTCCCAAAAATGCCAAAGCAAAGCTGGATTTATCGATTAGTACTGGACAGCTTCGAGAGGCGATCGCAGCCGTGATGCAGGGAGAACGCTGGGGAATTGAAGCGCCAGTTACTCAAAGCCTTTCTGAGCGAGAGCAGGAAATTCTGGCACTACTGGTGCAAGGGCTACGCGATCGCGATATTGCAACTCAGCTTGTGATCAGTGAAAGCACGGTTAAATTTCACATGAATAATATTCTAGCCAAGCTGAAAGTACGAACTCGCTATCAGGCGATTTACCAAGCGATCGTCAATGGTTGGCTGGTCTAAGTATCGCAAATTTAATCAAAATAAGAATTTTCTGTAAATACACTGAGATTGCTGACATTTCCATAAAAAACCCTTTAGAGTAATTTATTAATGTTCAGTGGAACTATACAGGTGTGGCGCAATATTTTTTGGTTAGAAATTAGAGAAGACTCTATCTAAAGCCAGAATATTGAGTCATGCCTGTCGATATGAATAGGAATCGGGTCAGATCTGAAACCCTTCGAGACCCGTCGATCGCCTCTCCTAATCCTATTGTTAGACCTAAAACTTTCGTATGGAAAAATACAAAAGTCGCTTCAGGCAACCCTTACGCTTGCAACAAGTCACTGTTCGAGCCGCTAGCACTCGATCAGCCAATCACTCAAATTATTCAATAAGAGATTAACAGATGACACATTATCCAGTCGCAATTGTGGGAGGCGGTCAAGCAGGTTTATCCATGAGCTATTGCTTGAAGGAAAGAGGCATTGATCATATTGTTTTTGAGAAAAATCAGATTGGACATGCTTGGCGATCGAAGCGGTGGGACACTTTTTGTTTGGTGACTCCAAATTGGCAGTGTCAACTGCCGGGATATTCCTACGCTGGCAGCGATCCACAAGGCTTTATGCAAAAAGACGAAATTGTCAGCTATATCGAAGCCTACGCCGCATCCTTTTCGCCTCCAATTCAAGAAGGGGTGGAGGTGCTGAAGGTATCGCAGATTGACGGTGGCTTTGAATTGATTACCTCGATCGGGGACTACACGGCAGATCAGGTGGTGATTGCGTCGGGCAGCTATCATCAGCCCAAAATCCCTAGAATGGCGGCGCGGTTTCCCGAAAGCATGGTGCAGATCCATTCGTCTGAATACAAAAATCCGCAGTCGCTACCCGACGGGGCGGTGCTAGTTGTTGGCACAGGACAGTCAGGCTGTCAGATTGCTGAAGACTTGCACCTTACAGGCAAACAAGTTCATCTGTGTGTGGGCGGCGCACCCCGATCGCCGCGTCGGTATCGCGGTAAGGATGCAGTGGATTGGCTGGATCAGATGGGCTATTACGACCTGTCTGTAGACAATCATCCTCAGAAGGAAAAGGTCAGAGCCAAAGCCAATCACTACGTCACCGGACGAGATGGGGGACGCGAAATCGACTTACGCCGATTTGCATTGGAAGGGATGCAGTTGTATGGTCGAGTCAAGAGCGTGAGCGATCGACGGCTTGAATTCCAGAGTGACTTAAAGCAAAATCTGGATCAGGCGGATGCTGTTGCAGAAAGCATCAAGAAAACGATCGATGAATTTATTGCCAAGAACCAGATTCAAGCTCCAGTAGATCCACCTTACAGCTCGGTTTGGCAACCAGAGACAGATATTCTGGAACTGGATTATCAACAGGCGAATATCAGCACTGTGATTTGGTGTACGGGCTACCAGTCTAACTTTAGTTGGATTGAAATTCCGCTGTTTAATGGTAAAGGCTATCCAGGGCATGAACGCGGCGTGACTGGCGTGCGGGGATTTTATTTCCTGGGTCTACCGTGGCTTTATACCTGGGGTTCGGGCAGATTTTCGGGCGTTGCGCGTGATGCTGTCTATCTGGCGGATTACATTACGGCGCGACGAAAGACCGCCACTGTCAACGCTTGGAGCGTTGTGAATGAGTTTTTGCTGGGTTCCTAGAATCCTTCCTTTCCTGTCTAAATCAATAGGTATGAGAGGCAATTTTGGTCTAGTGGGTGCAGATTGCGATCGTCTCTCCTAGTTCTATAGTTAGACTTGACGCTTCCGTATAAAAAAGACAAACTGTCCACAGAGTCAGCCTTTACGCTGGCAGAAATATTCAACCTAGAGGAAATTATGCCTGAAGTTACAACGCCTGCTCATCAAACTGGTGACTTTTTTGTTGATTACGAAGAAAAAGTATTTCCGGATGTCAAAGCAGAACCTGGCGAGAAAGCGCTAGTGACTTTTCACACCGTTGCCTTTGAGGGATCGATCGGTTTGGTGAATATGCTGCAAGCTTTGCGCCTGCAACGGAAAGGATTTGAAACCTCGATGCTGCTGTATGGTCCAGGGGTGACTTTGGGAATCCAGCGCGGGTTTCCGAAACTCGGTGATGAAGCTTTTCCGGGACACCAAAATTTTGCGAATCAGATTGGCAAATTTATGGCAGAGGGCGGTAAAGTCTATGCCTGTCGCTTCGCACTGCAAGCGCTGTATGGACATGGCGAACCTTCTTTGATTGCGGGCATTCGTCCCATCAGCCCGTTGGACGTGTTGGATTTGGTGTTGATGCACCGTAAGGATGGCGCATTTATTCTAGACACCTGGACGCTCTAGGCTTTTATCTGGCTCAAGCTCTAAACTCAAGACTTTTTCAAGGAAGATATGGTGAATCACCCTGTGAATTATTCCAACAATCATTCGGCAAGTCACTCCGTGAATCATTCCCGCATCATCCGTGCTGCCGCCGTTCAAATCAGTCCTGTGCTGTTTAGTCGAGACGGCACGACTGAAAAAGTCTTGAGCGCGATCGCCAAAGCTGCCCAAGAGGGCGTACAGCTCATTGTTTTCCCCGAAACATTCGTTCCCTACTATCCCTATTTCTCATTCATTCAGCCGCCCGTGCTGATGGGCAAAGAGCATATGCGGCTCTATGAAGAGGCGGTAGAAGTTCCCAGTCCAGTCACAGAGGCGGTGAGTCAGGCAGCGCGATCGCACCATATGACCGTTGTGCTGGGTGTGAATGAGCGAGAGAATGGTTCGCTCTACAATACGCAGCTCATTTTTGATGCGGATGGTTCGCTCTTACTGAAGCGACGTAAGATTACGCCGACCTATCATGAGCGGATGGTTTGGGGTCAGGGCGATGGGGCTGGGTTGAAAGTGGTGGATACCGCAGTGGGACGAGTGGGGGCACTTGCCTGTTGGGAGCATTACAACCCATTAGCTCGATTTGCGCTAATGGCGCAGTCTGAGCAAATCCACTGTGCCCAGTTTCCAGGCTCAATGGTCGGACAAATTTTTGCCGATCAGATGGAGGTGACAATTCGCCATCACGCCTTGGAATCTGGCTGTTTTGTAATCAATTCTACGGGCTGGCTGTCGCCGGAGCAGATCGAGCAAATTACTCCCGATGAGAAGCTGCAAAATGTACTGAGAGGTGGTTGCCATACGACGATCGTCAGTCCCGAAGGAAATCATCTCTGCACCCCGATCACCGAAGGCGAAGGCATGGCGATCGCTGACTTAGATTTCGCTTTGATTACAAAACGCAAGCGCATGATGGATTCTGTGGGTCACTACGCTCGTCCTGATTTGCTGCGGTTACAGATTAATGCAGCCGCAGGTCTGTCAGTTGCTGCCATGCACGAATCCGATCGCGCGGACGATGCAGGTTTGGGAGAGATTCAAAGCAATCTCGAAGCGAAAAATTTAGAAAGCTTTGCAGGATTTATGCAAAACGTCGGCTGATGAAAGTTTGATGTTTGCATAAGTTCCACAGTGATATCGTCATGATATCTTCACCGTTTACCTCAGACTCATGAATAAACAACGGCTCATTGCAGAAATTCAGTCTTACGGCTTAAAGCTGATTGAACAGGAGACAGGCGCATCTGGACGGAAAGGCGGTGCAGGCCCTTCCGATCACAAGGCGATCACGATCGATAATACAACGGTGATGGTGCCAATCTTCACCAGCACAGCCGCAACATCCCCTTACAGCGCCAGATTTGACTCCACCGTAGACAAGATTTTGCTGGAATTGGACGGAGAGGCGATCGCCCCAATCGAGTTTCCCAAACAGCCTAGTTTCTATCAACTGCAAACTGCTGACGGTATTCCCTACTGGAAAATCGCGCTGTTGCATAGCCGCGATGTCTTAGCCACAACGGTTCTGCAAACTTGTATGCGGTACAGCGATACTGCAACCGCCTGCCAGTTTTGCGCGATCGGTCAGTCCCTAGAAGCCGATCGCACGATCGCCCGGAAAACGCCTGCTCAACTTGCGGAAGTGGCAGAAGCCGCCGTGAGACTAGACGGCGTGAAGCATATGGTGATGACCACAGGCACACCGAATACTAGCGATCGCGGTGCGGCTTATTTGACAGAATGCGCCAAAGCAATTAAGAGCCGCGTGAATTTGCCGATCCAGGCACAATGCGAACCTCCAGATGATTTTGCCTGGTTCGAGCGGCTGCAAACGGCAGGAGTAGACAGTTTGGGAATGCACTTGGAGGCAGTTGATCCTGTGGTGCGATCGCGGATTATGCCTGGAAAAGCCAGTGTATCGATCGAGTATTACTTTGAAGCGTTTACCGCTGCGGTTGAGGTATTTGGTTGGGGGCAGGTCAGCACTTATTTGCTGGCTGGACTTGGAGACGATTTAGAGACTTTACTCACAGCCTGCGATCGCTTGATTGCGATTGGGGTTTATCCTTTTGTCGTGCCCTTTGTGCCGATTAACGGAACGCCACTGGCAAATCAAGCTCCTCCCAACAGCGAGTTTATGGTCGCCTTGTATCGGCAGGTGGGAGCCATGCTCGATCGGTCTGGGATGTCCTCTCGATCGATCAAAGCAGGCTGTGCCAAATGTGGGGCTTGTTCTGCGCTTTCGGCGTTTGAGTCTTAATATCGCGAGTATTCCTAGCTTTATATCTTGATATGGCTCTCCCTTCCTATGAATTTAAGTTAGCGATCGCCCCTGAAGAAGTTGCGGGTTATTTTGCGCTACGGCGATCGATCTTTGTTGAAGAACAAGGATTATTTGCAGACAGCGATATTGATGCGATCGATGAGATTGCCTATCCGATTGTTGCTTTATCGGATATTTTTTCTAATCGTTCAGATGTGTTAGGTGTTGTGCGGATTTATGAGCCAGAACCTCAGCTTTGGTATGGCGGCAGGTTGGGTGTTCATCCCGATTTTCGGCGGGCAGGTCGGATTGGCAAGGGCTTAATTTACCAAGCGGTGACAACGGCTAACACTTGGGGCTGTCAACGCTTTTTGGCAACGGTGCAGTTGCAAAATGTGCGATTTTTTCAGCGGTTTCATTGGAGTTCGCTAGAAGAAATCACAATTTGCGGGCTGCCTCATCACCTGATGGAAGCCGATCTAAGCTATTATCCTCCTAATGCTGAACCTTGTCCGATCGCCTCAGTCAAGCCTTTTCACAGCAGCATTGCAGCTTGGGAAGCATCGTAATGCAAACAGATTTATCGCTCACCGAACTAGTTGCCCATCTGCGGCAGTCGATCGGCATCCTCCACAAGCAAGACATTCAAGCGGTTGCCCATCATCTATTGGCTAGCGCTACCCCAGAAGAGAGTGCAATTCTTTTGGGCGATGACTGTGCGGCAATTCCGGACGGAACAGGCTATCTACTGCTTGCCGCAGAAGGGATCTTGCCGTCGTTCGTTGAAGCTGATCCCTGGTTTGCGGGCTGGAGCGCGGTCATGGTCAATGTCAGCGATATCTATGCAATGGGCGGTACGCCGATCGCGCTTGTAGATACTCTCTGGAGCCAGTCTGCTGCTCTGAGCGACCCGCTTTTGGCTGGAATGAAAGCCGCAGCACAGGTTTACAATGTGCCGATCGTGGGTGGACATACGAATGGTCACAGTCCCTATAATGCCCTCTCTGTGGCGATTTTAGGACGAGCCAATCGGTTGATTACCAGCTTTGACGCTCAGGTGGGCGATCGACTGTTGGTCGCGACCAATTTTCGCGGCAAGGCGCATCCTCACTACCCCTTTTGGGATGCGGCAACCGCAGTCGATCCGATTCAACTGCGGGGAGACTTAGCCATCTTGCCTTTCTTGGCGGAGTCAGGTCTGTGCAACGCCGGAAAGGATATTAGCATGGGTGGTCTTGTGGGAACGCTACTGATGCTGTTAGAAACCTCTGGCTGTGGCGCAACCCTGGATTTGGGGGCAGTTAGATGTCCTGCCAATCTGGATTTAGAGCAATGGCTGCTTTGCTTTCCGAGCTATGGGTTTTTGCTGAGCGTTCGTCCTGAGAAGGTGACAGCGGTTCAAGCAGCGTTTCATCAGCGAGACTTAATTTGTGAGGTAGTTGGCGAAGTGCAGGCTGATCCACAGCTTTTTCTGCGATCGCCAGATCAAAGTCTGCTGTTTTGGGATCTAGCGGAGCAGGAGCTAACCGGATTCTCAGCGGCAAGGCGATCGCGATGCTAAAAATTGCGCTGTTTACCTATTCGACAAAGCCGAGAGGCAGTGTCATCCATACGCTGGAGCTGGCAGAAGCATTACAGGCTTTGGGGCATCAGGTTTGCGTGTATGCGTTGGATAAAGACGGTGCGGGGTTTGGGCGATCGCTGTCCTGCGATCATAAACTGGTTCTAGCTCAGCCTGCGCCCGATGGCATTGACGCGCTGATCCGCCAGCGAATTCAAGAATTTGTGGACGAATTGGGGCATCCATCTTATCCAAGTTACGACTGCTACCATGCTCAAGACTGTATCAGCGCCAATGCTTTAGCGATTTTGAGGGAGCAACAGACGATTCCTCACTTTCTGCGGACTGTGCATCACATCGAAGCGTATCAAAGCCTTTACTTGCAGGATTGCCAAGATCGATCGATTCGATCGGCAACCCGATGCTTTTGTATCAGCCGCTATTGGCAGGAGGCACTTCAGGCAGAGTATCAGATTGATGCACTTAGAGTAATTAATGGCGTGAATACTCAAACTTTTTCTACTGTTCCCAATGGTTTAGAAGCTTCAGTCAAACAGCGATTGGGGCTGACGGGAAACCCAATTTTTCTGACCGTTGGCGGCATTGAACCCCGCAAAAATTCCATTGTGCTGCTGCAAGCCTTTAGCCAATTGCTGGCAGATTACCCTAACGCTCAGTTGGTGATAGCGGGCGGCGCGACGCTGTTTGACTATCAGACCTATCGCGATCGCTTTTTTGCAGCCGCAGAGCAAGCACATCTAGCAATAGGTAAAGCTTTGATCCTCCCTGGTGTGCTGCCAGATGCAGAGCTAGCCGCGCTCTATCGGTTGGCAGATGCGTTTGTTTTTCCCTCTGTTAAAGAAGGCTGGGGACTGGTGGTGCTAGAGGCGATCGCGTCGGGTTTGCCTGTGATCACATCCAATCAGCCGCCTTTCACCGAGTTTTTGTCCGATCGGCAGGCTTTGCTGATTAATCCGAGTTCCGCTGCGGCGATCGCAGAAGCGATGCGGCAGGTGGTTCGACCGGAAATCTGTCGATCGGTTGTGGAACAAAGTCGGTCTATCTGCCAGGATTATACTTGGACAGTTTCCGCTAAAATGCACGTAGCTCATTACGCTGAGCTACTCAACCAGCAAAGTTTACTCCTACCTGATCATGCCTGAAATCCGGTTTCAAATCGAATTACCTGATGGTTCTCAAGAAGTCTGTTACTCGCCATCGCTCGTCGTCAAGGACTACTTTACTCCAGGCAGTGATTATCCCTTAGACGATTTCATTGCGCGATCGCGGACGGCTTTAACGATTGCCAGCGATCGCGTCAAAGCAAAGTATGGTAGACCTTGCGGTTTAGCATTAGGGCAACTGCAAGTCATTGAATCAATGGCGACTCAATATCAATCGGTGACTCAGCCGATCGTCAAGTTGATTCGCTTTATTGAGTGAGCCTTAGTAGATCGCATGTGATCTTCTGAATCCAGGCAAAATGGGCGTGGATCATCGCTTGTGCTAATCTCGACGTTAGTTCTTTACTGCGATCGCATATGGGTAGCCAATCTACGACCAAAACTATTTTTCTGCTTGCCTCTATGGTGGGCTGGCTGATTGTAGGTGCGGCTCTGATGTATCTCTTCCCATTTCTTGCAGATCTGATAGTTTCCTCCGATCGCACCCATCTCTGGATGGAAAACCTCGGCAGTAGCGGTTATAATCCTGTGCTGGCTTGGGTCGGAGGCGGGATTGCTTTGGTCATCACCGTGTCAGCTAACATCATCTGGCATCAGCGATTTGAGGGCAAGATTTAGGGCGATCGCGATCGCGGGGTAAGAGTGCTGGTGCAAAAGCTCACTTAAATCCGACCAACGGATAGAGGCTTTTGCAGAAAATTAGTGCCATATTTCTTTAGTAGATCTGAGTAAACCTAGCTAGAGCTTGAAAAAGGTGGCACTTCTTACGGCTGATTCTCTACCTCATTCGGCATATAAGCAAACGAGTTTGCAAACCGCTGAACTTATAGTTCGCGCTATAGAAATTGCTGATTTCTGCGCGCAGAACGCTGCTTCGATTGATCGCAACGGCTCTTTTCCGATTCAGGAATTCGATCGGATTACTGAAGCAGGCTTGTTGGCAGCGCCACTGCCTCCTGAACTGGGTGGACTTGGCTTAGGGATTGATTCAGCAACGACTAGCGACTTGCTGTTACTGTTAAAGCAAATAGGACGTGGCAATTTAGCAGTCGGTCGTATCTACGAAGGGCATGTTAATGCGCTTCAGATTATCCAGACGTTTGGAACACAGGCGCAAAAAGAGTTATATGCCTGTGATGCGCGCGATCGACACAAAATTTTTGGGGTTTGGAACGCCGAAGCGGAAGACGGAGTTAAGCTGCATCCACTCGAAAACGGACGATATCGATTGGCAGGCTCAAAGACATTTTGCTCCGGTTCTGGCTTCATAGACCGCCCCTTTGTGCCTGGAATGCTGCCGGATGGGAGCTGGCAACTGTGTATTGTGCCAATGGAACAGGTTGAAACCGTTAGCGATCCGGCTTGGTGGCAACCTTCTGGAATGAAGGCAACTGCCAGTTTTAAAGTGGATTTTAGCGGCGTTGAATTGGATCAAGCCTCACTGATTGGACAACCAGGAGATTATTTCCGGCAACCGTGGTTAACCACAGGAGTGATTCGGTTTGCCGCAGTGCAGCTAGGCGGAGCAGAAGCGCTGTTTGATGCCACCCGTGAATATTTGCAAAGCCTCAAGCGAACGAGCGATCCTTATCAGCAAGAGCGACTGGGACGAATGGCGATCGCCCTAGAAAGCGGCAATCTTTGGTTACAAGGAGCCGCAGAGCGGGTAAAGAATTACGCACCTCTCTTCGGCGGCGACCCAGACTTGCCTAGTTCAGACCATCCGAAAGCCGATCAACTGGTTGGCTATGCCAATATGGTGCGAACGGCGATCGAACAAATTTGCATAGAAATGATGCAGCTTTGCGAACGCTCAGTCGGGACGCGCGGCTTGCTTCCTCCGCATCCAGCCGAACGGGTAATTCGAGATTTAACTTTGTATCTGCGCCAGCCCGTCTTTGATGCAGCGCTTGCCAATGTGGGGCAGTATGCGTTGTCTCAAGTGATTCCGGCTCACCGTCTATGGCGATCGCCTTCTAGTGCTGTGCTATGAATCTCCCAATTGACAGCCCATTCTTTTTTTCTGATCCCCTGGCTGCACCGCTGCGATCAGCCCACACGATCGCAACAGACTCTGCATTAGTCGTTGCGCCCCATCCGGATGATGAAACCCTGGGATGTGGGGGGGCGATCGCACTACTCTGTGCGATGGGCTGTTCTGTTCAGGTCTTAGTCATAAGTGATGGCACTCTTTCCCATCCCAACTCAGCCAAATATCCGGCACCTCGTCTACAGGCATTGCGAGAAGCAGAGACACTGGAAGCTTTATCTATTCTAGGTGTGAAGCCAACAGAAACAAGCTTTCTGCGATTTAAAGATGGCTCAGTTCCTAATTCGGAATCATCTGGATTTCAAGCGGCAGCGGCTCGTTGTCGCAGGTTTCTA